>NZ_CP061868.1:2134416-2437546 GCF_022646885.1 Priestia koreensis
GGTCTTCTTTTCGTTTATATGAATAGGGAAAATATGCTAGAATGTGTTAATGATTGAATAGTTTGAATATTAAAGAGGAGATCTTATAACGGCATTTAATATGAATGTATGGAAAGTAGAAGATAACACATTAAAAGAATTACCAAAGTCTAGATTAGATAGTGAAGATCGTTTGGAGAACTGGATTGCTGCTGATAGTAGTATTACAGGCTTGGATTTATTAGTGATTGGTAAACAGGTAGTAACGTTATATGGGGGGCGAATTGATTTACTAGCAATGGATTACGAAGGTAATCTCGTTATTTTGGAATTAAAACGAGATCGAACGCCAAGAGATGTTGTTTCTCAAACGTTAGATTACGCTTCTTGGGTTAAGGATTTGACATACGAACAAGTCGATGCCATTGCAACAAACTATTTGCAAATAACGTTAAGCGATGCTTTTTTCAATCGGTTCGGAGTTGATCTTCCACAAGAAATTAATCGCCAGCACAGCATGATTATTGTTGCTTCTGAATTGGATCCTTCTTAAGAAAGGATTGTGCAATATTTATCATCTCAATACAATATCAACATAAATTGTATCTTCTTTGACTTCTTTAAAGAAAAGGATCAAGAATTTCTTGGACGTTCTTGGTTAATGGATCCAGAAGAAGTAAGTGAACGGACAAAACCTTCTAAAGGCGCATCTCCTTGGACTGGAATTTATTACGTAAATGTAGGAGACGGTGAACATCGGAGCTGGGAAGATTGCAAAACATATGGCTTTTTGAGCGCAGGTCAAGGAAAGAAATATAGAGATGCTATTCAAAAGCTTAACGTCGGTGACAAAGTAATGGCCTATTTAAAAGGTAAGGGGTATGTAGGATTTGGAGAAGTAATTTCACCCGCTCGAATGGTAAAAGATTTTACTTTACCTGATAAAACCAAGTTATTGGACCATCACTTGGTTCAGCCAAATATTTCGAACAATCAAGATGATCCTGAATTAGCTGATTGGACAGTGGGTGTTAAATGGCTTCATTCGATCGATCGAGACAGTGCGGTGACATTTACAGGGATATTTTCCAATCAAAATGTTGTATGTAAATTAAAGCATAAGCCAACAATCGATCACCTCGCCAAGTACTTTCCAATCAACTCTTATTAAGTCCGAAGGAGGAACACCATGCATTACGACACGATTGTCATCGGAGCCGGTTCCATGGGAATGGCAGCAGGTTATTTTTTATCCAAAAGCGGACAGAAGACGCTATTACTAGATGCGTTTGATCCTCCCCACAGTAATGGTAGTCATCATGGTGATACGCGTATCATCCGTCACGCCTACGGAGAAGGAGAACAGTATGTAGAACTTGCTCTTTACGCACAGGAGCTGTGGGAGGAGCTTGAGAAGCAAAGCGGTGAATCCTTATTTTTGCAAACTGGGGTGTTAAATGTCGGACCGAAGCATTCCGATTTCATTCAAAATATCATATCTAGTGCTAACCGTTATGATTTATCTCTCGACGTGTTGAATTCTGAGGAGGTTTCTCATCGGTGGAAAGGAATCAAAATACCGAATGATTATATCGGATGCTTTGAACCAGCATCTGGCGTTTTAAAATGTGAGACATGTATTTCTACATATAAAAAATTAGCGATCGAAAACGGGGCTCATCTTGCTATGAATCAGCGCGTATCTTCGGTTAAGCTCAATGAAAATGAAGTAGTAGTAAAAACACCAAACGGTACGTATTATGCAAACTCTCTCATTATCGCAGCTGGAGCATGGTCGTCCGGGCTTTTATCATCAATCGGAATCAATTTACCTCTTCAGCCGACCCGAAAAACATTCGCATGGTTTCAGACAGATGAAAAGCTCTATAACGATACTACGTTTCCTGCTTTTTCATTCGTGACATCAAACGGCACGTATTATGGATTTCCAAGTATTGATGGTGCGGGGTTGAAGGTAGGAAGACATGACGGCGGGGAACCAGTTCATCCGAGTGAATCAATGCGACCGTTCGGTGATGGTGATCAAGAGGATGTTTCCACCTTTTTAGAAACGTATATGACAGCATCCGAGCATACTCTTACCTACGGAAAAACGTGTATGTACACGATGACGCCTGATGAGGACTTTATCATTGATGTGCATCCAAATTATTCAAACGTTGCGATTGCAGCAGGTTTTTCAGGACATGGATTTAAGTTCAGTAGCGCCGTTGGTCACGTGCTAAGTGAACTCATTACAAATGGTGAAACGAACCAAAACATTTCACCATTTTCACTCAAACGTTTTATAAAAGGAGACTAACATGATGACTCATTCACTGATTAAAGAAGTACGAAAGAAATGGCAGCACCATGAAACCGATCGACTTATTGTCGCCATTGACGGGTTAAGCCGCTCTGGTAAAACGACGATCACGAAGGAATTAGAAAAAGAGCTTCAACGAGAAAGCATTTCGTACGCGATTTTACATATTGATGATTTTATTACCGAGCGATCCAAGCGCTATCACACGGGTAGAGATCAATGGGAGGAATATTATCATCTACAGTGGGATGTGGAACAATTAAAAGAACATCTTTTTAAACCCTTACAAGAAGAAGCAACACTTTCGCTTCCGTTTTATTTAGACAAAGAGGATCGTCATGAATGGCGATCGGTACACTTGCCGCCTAGAGGTGTCATCATCATTGAAGGCGTATTTTTACAGCGCTCTGTGTGGCGGTCTTTTTTAGACTATATTGTATACATAGATTGCTCCAGAGAGACGCGCTTTCGTCGAGAGAACAACGAAACACAAGCATTAATACATAAGTTTGAAAATCGATACTGGAAAGCAGAAGAACATTATCTCAAAGAGGAACAGCCTTTAGAAAACGCCGAGCTTGTTATCTATAATTGAAAGAGAGGAATAGATCAATGTCAGTAGAAAAAGTAAAAGCCTATTTTAAAAACTATGGGATGGAGGATCGTATCATTGAAACGTCTCAATCAAGCGCGACCGTTGAACAAGCTGCAGAAGCCCTAAACTGTGAGCCAGAACGAATCGCTAAAACGCTATCGTTTAAAGTTGATGAACGAGTCATTTTAATCGTCGCAGCGGGTGATGTGAAAATTGATAACTCAAAATATCGCCATCAGTTCGGGAAAAAGGCGAAAATGCTCAGTTCAGATGAAGTAGAGACGCTTATTGGACATGTCGTCGGAGGCGTTTGCCCATTTGCGGTAAACGAAGGGGTAACCGTTTATTTAGACGAATCTCTCAAACGATTCCAAACGGTTTTTCCAGCGTGTGGAAGCCGAAACAGTGCCATTGAGTTAACGATTGAAGAATTAGAGGAGCACGCAAGACCCGTTGAATGGGTAGATGTCGGAAAAGACAGCAAAAGCGCTTGAGCATTCAAGCGCTTTTTTCATTAGTGAACGGTGTTAGAAGAAGGACCGTACGCATTTATCATTTTCTGCATATCTTGCGTTGGTAGCTGTGGAACTTGATAATAGCCGTGATGATTTTGATAAAGCGATAATTCATATGCCATTTCCACTGCATTTGGAACAGAATCGGCCACAACGCGACGAACAACGGGATTCGTCATTTCAAGCGCGGTCATTGCACGAAGAGACGCAGACGACTTCATCATTCCTAACAGCAAGCTTGACACGTGCTGATCGTTCATATCAGTTACTTGAGTAATCGGAGTAACGGGTTCGCTTTCTTTTAACCCATACGTAAAGTTGTGATCCATTTTCATCATATAGCTTTTAAGAGATACGGTCGGTTTACTTCCTGTTTGAAAGGCTTCTAGGAGCGTATTGTATTCTTGCGTTAAAAAGGACACTTGGCGATCCATAACCTCTTTTAATTCCACGTCTTGCACCATTTCTTTTGTTATTTTATATGTATTCAGCAAGCTCACGGCTCCTGATAACACTTCTTGGACATCAAACATCTCATGACCACCATGTTGAAACGGCATCGAACCTTCTTGTGAATGTTGATTGAACTGATTTTCCACCGGTAAAACCTCCTTTTGTTCGTCCGGTTTATTATACAATTTTGGATAAATTTTATTCGTCATCATTTTTTCACCTTACACATACTAAAGGAAAGATCACTCAGGCATCAAGATAGATAAATGGAAAAATGAGGTGTACAATGAAAAATAGTGAAGAAAGGAGGAAAAACATGGGTCAACCATTACATAAGGAATCTGTAGCGCCCATTCAAAAAGAACGAATATGGACGCGCGATTTCATCTTAATTTGCATTGCAAACTTTTTTATCTTTCTCGGATTTCAAATGACGCTGCCGACCATTCCGCTTTTAGTGAAGCATTTGAATGGATCAGATCAGCTTATCGGGTTTGTCGTCGGAATTTTCACGTTTTCTGCATTGTTAATTCGTCCATCTGCAGGTCATGCGCTTGAATCGAAGGGCCGACGATTTGTGTACTTATCAGGACTAATTATTTTCGTCCTTTCTGTTGGGTCGTATGGGTTTGCGGCAAGCATTTTATTTCTATTCATTATGCGAATTGTTCAAGGTGCAGGATGGGGGTTATCAACAACTGCCTCTGGCACGATTGCGACAGATTTAATTCCTGCGAGTAGACGAGGAGAAGGGATGGGGTATTACGGATTATCCGGAAACCTTGCGCTTGCATTTGGACCTTCTCTAGGGTTAGCGCTCTCAAGCACCGTTTCCTTTACCACACTCTTTTTAATTTGCTCAGGACTTGGGTTACTGGCTGCTCTTTTATCGTCTCAAATTCGCTATAAAAAGGTCGAACAAAAGGAAAAAGAGGAAGTCGTTGCGGTAAAATGGGACTTTTATGAGAAATCAGCATTACCACCGTCTTTATTATTATTCTTTATTACCGTAACGTTTGGAGGCATTGCATCTTTCCTGCCGCTATACACCGCACAAAAGGGAATCGACGGCATTCAGTGGTACTTTCTTGTCTACGCATTAGCTTTAATGCTGACACGAACGTTTGCGGGTAAATTATACGATCGTAGAGGGCACCGCGCGATCTTTATTCCAGGGGCTGTTTTAGTATTAATTGCTATGCTGTTACTTGCATGGCTTCCAAGCATGACGATGCTCTTTGTAGCAGGTGCGCTATACGGATTTGGTTTTGGATCCATTCAGCCAGCACTCCAAGCATGGTCCATTGAGAAAGCACCTAATCGCCGAAAAGGAATGGCCAATGCAACGTTCTTCTCATTCTTTGACTTAGGCGTCGGGGTTGGAGCCATGGTATTTGGACAAATCGGGCATACGTTAGGATACGGAAGTATTTACGTAACCGCCGCGTTCTCTGTCTTGCTATCCATTATTTTGTACATGTATTTCTTATCACGTGACAACAAAGTAAAAGCATAGTTCAAAAAACGAGAGAGCACATTCGCTCTCTTTTTTTGATTCATATTAGTAGGAGTAAAATTCTGAATAGTGATACAATAAAGCCCAAGGGAGGGATTTACATGAAACAATATGATGTACTTGAAGGGGCAGAACCATTTATTTATGAAGGAAACAACGTAGGTATTTTAGTCTCGCATGGATTTACAGGAAGTACACAAAGCATGAAACCGCTTGGTGATGCTTACCATGCAGCAGGTTATACGGTATATGGGCCTCGTTTAAAAGGGCATGGGACGCATTATGAGGATATGGAGCAAACGACGTATCAGGATTGGATTGACTCTGTTGAAGAGGGAATTACGTGGTTAAAAGAGCGCTGTGAGACGATTTTTGTAACAGGGCTTTCAATGGGTGGCACATTAACTCTATACCTTGCTGAAAAGCATCCAGAAATTAAAGGAATTATCCCGATTAATGCTGCGATTGATATTCCAGCAATGGAAGGTGCGAAAGACCAACAAGAGCCTCGCTTTTTTGATGCTATCGGTTCCGACATTAAAAAAGAAGGAGTAGAGGAGTTAGCGTATAATAAAACACCTCTTAAGTCGATGAAAGAGATTATTAAGCTGATGGCACTTGTGAAAGATGATCTATCTAAAGTGACGTGTCCAGCGCTTATCTTTATGTCAGAAGAAGATCATGTTGTGCCACCGCTAAACAGTACATACATCTTGGAGAATATCTCATCTCATGAAAAAGAAGTGATCTCAATGCCAAATAGCTACCACGTCGCAACGCTCGATCATGATCAGCATCTTATTATTGAAGAATCGTTAAAATTCTTTCAGACGCAACTAGAGAAGTAGGAGAGAGGGCATATAAAAAAAGCGCTTAGAACAAGATGTCCTAAGCGCTTTTTACTGTATACAAAAATTAAGCACCGCGCGCTTCCGTTAACGCAGCTACTTCTTCTTCTTCAATATCAATGCGGCAATCCATTGTATGAATCGTTTTATCTTCGTTATTTCCGTAGTAAATAGTAATATTCATCGTAACCGCTCCTTCGTTCAATTGAATTTCGAGTTTATTTAAACAATGTGTAAAGTCAAAAGTAAAAAAAGAATTACTAAAATATAGACCTATAGCGGCCTTTGTTTTTTATGCATGAAGCATATGTTTGAAATTACGCTTATTATAACCCATTTCTCCTATATCTACAAGTAAAACCTTAACAGGACAGTGTTAAAAAAGCATTTTCTTCATATAGAATTCATACGAAATATGAATTAAAATACACCAAAAATTATTTTATTGCAAAATTAACGAGGTTTTAACAATTTGACATGAATAATAATCCAAAAAACCCACATATGTGATTGAAATCATCAACTTGGATGTTTACCCACTATTATCCTACTTATTACTTTGTGAATAGAACGTACGTTTGTATAATAAAACTGAGAAATGCATCTGCATTCTCACTATTTTATCAGGAAAGGAAGCGATAGTCGTTGAAAAAGCGCAAAATGGAGAAATCGCATATCGTCAAGTTGTACGAAGACGGAAAGAGTACGACTGATATTTCGGCCCTTGCTGGTATATCAGTTCGTCAGGTTCGAAACATCCTTCATCAGGAGAATGTAACGTTTCGTCCGCACGGTAGTTGGAAGCGCCAATATACGGTGAATGAGCATTACTTTAAAACGTGGTCACCAAATATGGCGTACATCCTTGGGTTTATTGCAGCGGACGGTGTCATTTCAAAAACGTTGCAGTGTATTAGCTTTTCGCAAAAAGAGCCCGGTATTCTAGAGCATATTCGAGATGAACTTCAGTCTGATCAACCTCTACATCAAAATGAGCGCACAGGCGTATACCTCTTAAACATTCATAGCAAAACGATGAAAGACGATCTCATGACGCTACACGGAATTACACCAAATAAATCAACAACCATTACACTTCCTTATGTACCAGCGCACTTACTATCTCATTTTATTCGAGGTTATTTTGACGGAGATGGCAACGTCACGTATCCAAAGTATGTTGTCAGCTTTGTTGGGGGTTCTAAAGCTTTTATGCTGGGGATAAAAGGTGTGCTTGAAGCGCATGGGTTTCAGCCTGATTTTGTTGATAAAGGACGGTATTTTAGGCTTTATTTATATGGACGTCGAACGCTCAAAGTATTTGCAGATTGGATTTACCAAGACAAAGGTTTATATCTAAAGCGAAAGTTTGATATCTTCCAACGAGAAACACTCCCACTAGAACAATTACAAAACAGCAAACACAAATCCACGAAAGAAGCTGCTGCAGAACGTAAGGAACAGTTCTTGAACCATTACAAAGAACATAGATCGATACAAAAGGCTGTTGAGAATATTGGCATATCCCCACAAACCGTACAGAACTGGTTAAAGCAAGACGAACAATTTAAAAAGAACTTTGTAGACCTAAACTAAGAAGGAGAGTATAAGTGATATGAGAATATGTCATATCACTTAATTTCAACTATCTTGTTTACATAATATATATTATAAGTACCTAAAAAATTATGAGATTTTTTGTCTCAAAATATAAGTATACTTTAGATAATGAGACTAAAGAAAAATGAAGAGACGTGAATCAATCGATTTTTTATGATCAAGTTAATCATGATTATAATTAGCAATCCTAGAATCATCTAATGAATTACAATGCACCAATTGCATCAATCTGTTCGTTGAGCCACAAGTTCATTCTAAATATGATGCCTTGATTGGATCATGTGATCGTTGAATGTTGAATTGTAAATGATCTAATGTTTGTCATGCGCTTTCACCAACAATCATTATAAACGCGCACATTCGTTATAAACATGTATTTCAATAACAAATCCTTCTCTCTTTGTTATTTTATGTTCTAAATGAACAAATTAAATTAGATCCTTCACAACATGCGCTTTTAGGCGCTTATAATACCGTTTAAGCGCTTTTTTAAGGTCGTCTATAGGAATTATCGTCTTTTCTTTATTCATCCTTTTCTGACGAGAATGGCGCTTACAATGACAATTTATCATTACACTCGTTTATTTTAATCAATAAGCACATTCATACGTTCATTTATTTTGTTTCCTCCCTTCTTTTGGTTACAATAGAACCTACATATTCGTATATGAAAGGAATGAACGAAATGGTAGCCATTGATCCAACTACATTATCTGAACGCGATAACTATAAAATTTTAACAGGTACGATTATTCCTCGCCCAGTGGCATTTGTAACAACCTTAACAGAGAACGAAACAATTAACGCTGCGCCGTTTAGCTACTTTAATATCGTTTCAGCGAATCCACCCCTTGTATCGGTTGCTGTACAGCGCCATCCGAATTCAAACGAAAAGAAAGATACGGCGCGTAATGCGATTCAACAAGGTGAATTTGTGGTGCATCTTGGAGATGAATATATCGTTGAAGATATGAACCAAACGGCTGCAACTCTTCCTCCAGAAGAAAGTGAACTGTCTCATACGTCGCTTACAACGATTCCAAGTGACCGTGTAAAAGTACCGAGTCTTAAAGAAGCACGTATTCGCTTTGAATGTACGCTTGAGCATCATTTAGAAGTTGGTGGTACAGAAGAACAGCCCGCATGTGATCTGCTAATTGGGCGAATTGTTGCTTATCATATTGATGATGCGCTTTATGACGAGGAAAAAGGCTATATTCGTACAGATTTAGTAAAGCCTGTTAGTCGCCTTGCCGGTCAGGATTATGCGAAGCTTGGGGAGATTTTCTCTATTGAACGCCCTTCTTAATAAATAAAAACAGCGCTAGGATCATTAGGTCCTAGCGCTGTTTTTATGAATGTATCGCCTTTTCTTTTTTCATATAGTTCATCGCAATGATCAAATACGCACCAAATAGCAACAAATCAAGAAATAAACCACTTTTTGGTGACAGACCCACTACTGTAAATAAAGACGGCAGATCTCCACCTACTGAATTCTCCATTTGAATGAAGAGAAATATAAACATGTTATTCGCCGCATGTGCTGCAAGCGAAAACTCAAGGGTTTTGGTTTTTAACGCAATAATCGTCAGCATAAACCCAACCATTACATAATCTAGCCCCATAAATAGCTTCGAATTTGTCATTTCTGGGTTCGTAAAGTGTAGAGCACCGAAAATAAATCCTATAATGAGCGCTAAAAGAATATGATTTTTAATTCCTTTTGCAAACCATTGAAGCAAGAAGCCTCTAAAAAAGAGTTCTTCCACCGTCGTTTGGATGGGCGTTAAAACGAGCACAAACAGCAATAACCAACCAAATTGACTGCTGAATCCGTTCCACGTATACGAACTAGCAAAAACAAGTAAATCAATGATTAACACAAGTATATACAGCACAATAAAAATACCAAATCCAAACCAGATGCGCTTCCAGTTAATCTGTTGAAGCGGTGTAATCAACGTACGGAACGGTCGTTTTAGAATAAATCGAACGCTGATCCAAATCCCTAATAACCAAAATAAGTACGAAATGTGCGAAATAGCAAGTGTTACGATTGGATTCAGACCTACTATTTCAAATGTAGACGCATCAATATAAGTATCTTTATTGCCATCTGATACCACGATAAGTATTAACAGAAAGACGCCAATGATTGCACCCACAAGTAAAATTCCTAAAGTAGAAAAAAATGCACCGGTATATCGTCCACCCGTATTTTTCCCTACCTCTACCCGTTCATATCCTCTCACATTATCAATCTCCTCTTAGACTAGAAATAAATAAAAGAACACCATCAATATAGAAAATAATGAAACAATTACCAATTCATTATATCAGAACCATTAGGTTTGTAGAACGAGTGAAATAATCCATAAAAAACGTTATTCATCACGAAATCATAAAAAAGCTTGTAAACTGAACACAGCTTACAAGCTTTTCTTAACTATTGCTGTTGGATACTTCATGAAATACGTGACGTTTGCGCTTTTGCAGTAGGTAAATTAACGAGACGAACCAAAATACGAATACGCCTGCATAGATCGTATAAATTCCTGCTGAAGAAAGACCAATTGAATGAACGACTGTACGTGAATTCGTTAATAATATACAGCCGCCAACTAAAATCCCTAAAAAATGAGACGGAATGATTTTAACGAGCCATGCCGCAATAGGTGCTGCCACTAATCCTCCGGCCATTAGCGTCCCGACCCAAAACCAGTTAACGTCCTGCCATCCGAGTGAAATAAAGAATCCGATCGTTGCTGCTAGCGATACGGCAAACTCCGTCGTATCCACAGAACCAATGATTTTCCTTGTTTCCGTTCCTTTATGTGCTAGAAGAACCGGCGTTGAAATTGGTCCCCAACCACCTCCACCTGTTGCATCAGCAAAACCTGCGACTAACGCAAGCGGTACGAGACGTTTTTTTGTAAAAGGTTTCGCTGGTGCTGATTGAGATACCTTTTTATACACGAATCGATAAATGATATAAATACCTAGTAAAAATAAGAAAATAGCAATATACGGTTTTACAACATCTCCTGAAATATTACTTAAAAAGCAAGCTCCGATAAATGCACCAATTGCGCCAGGAATCGTCATGCTTTTGATAATGTTTTTATCGACGTTTCCAAATTTAATGTGCGAAACACCAGAAGCTGCCGTTGTAACGACTTCTGCTAGATGAACAGAAGCAGAAGCAATCGCTGGGGCTATACCAAAAGCTAACAGCAAGGACGTGGATGTCACGCCGTAAGCCATTCCAAGCGATCCATCAATCAATTGAGCGAAAAATCCAACAATAATAAAGACAATTAGTTTTTTCATGCGCCTCTCCTTCTATCTGTAAGTTTTTTGACCCGAACGTAACGATTCGACTAACGGCATTACTTGAGTCGAAAAACGTTCCATTTCTTCTAGCTGAGGAGAACATTGCAATAACAGTAGATCAAGTCCTGCTTCTTCAAACGCTAAAATCTGCTTTGCAATTTGTTGCGGTGTTCCAATTAAATGAGGTCGTAATCCACGATTAGACACCGAATAATCATATAATTTTATTTGCTGTTCTAGCTGCGATTTCGAAACAAAATCCTGATATCCTGCGTATGCATCGCCTTGTTTGATTGTGGTAATGCGCGTTAGCTCTTTTTGCGCTTCTTCCTCTGTATCTCGACAAATGACATAAGCTGCCATTCCAAATGTTGAAAACGGCGCATGAGGATGATGTTTCGCTCGTAATTCCTTCATATCGCCTATTTTATGACGGATTTCTTGAACGGTTCCGCCGTGCATCACATAGGCATCACAAAACGATGCGATCGTCTCTTTTCCTCGAGGACTTTCTCCCCCTGCATATAAGGTTGGTCGAGACTGCACAGGTTTAGGAGCAAGCTTAGCATCCTCGATTTGATAAAATTTCCCGTGATGCGTAAACGATTCGTTCTCCCACAGCCCTTTTAAAATCGCAATAAATTCTTCCGTGCGCTCGTATCGTTCATCATGTTCAGTGAACACACCTCCATATTGCTTCGCCTCTTCTGCCCACCACGCAGATACGACGTTTAATGTGAAACGTCCATTTGAAATATGATCGATATTCGCCGCCATCTTTGCCGTTACGGCAGGTGAATGAAATCCTGGGCGAACTGCCGTCATAATTTCGATTTTATTCGTCACCGCTGCAAGCGCCGCAGCAGTTGACCAAGCTTCTAAAGAGTCTTCTTTTGGTCCTTTAATATCGTTAAGATTTAATTCAGCAATTAACGTTGTATCAAATCCCCACTCTTCGCCCTTTTGAATGACTTCCTTTGCATACTCAAACGTTGCGGGCATATGTTCATCTTCTACATTTCGTAACCATCCACCAAAAATCGGTAACCAAAATCCGTACCTCATCACAATCTCCCCTTTATTAACACGGACATACGTATTGATCGCCGTAGCCGTTTTTAATTAATTGTACGCCTGGATTAGAATCATCTTGGTCAAACACCGCATCCACGAGAGTTTCCGTTGGAAGCTGTCCTCGAACGATAGCTGACAGTTCATCATCTGTTAAGTGTCCTGTCGTTCCTCCACTTCCTCCCTCTTGTTTTAATCGATAATAATCATGGAAATACACCCACTTTAACGGCTCTTTTTGCCTGCCATAGGTAGGCGCTTCTTTTCCTATAGCTTCTAAGTAAGCAAGCAATGGAAGTGGTATTCCTGCTGCGACCGGTAACCCAATCCATTTCCATGTACGCGTATTTAAATCCAAAAGCTTATACGTCTGATCTCGTTTATCATAAATGAACTCCGCTTCTGAAATGCCGTGATAACCGAGCGTATGTAAAATATGAATCCCTGCATCGACAATTTCTTGTCGGTAAGCTGATCGTACTAAACAGCCTGTTCCAAAGGACAACGGATATTGCTCAAGCTTTTGTCCCACAAAAACACCCTTTGCTTCTCCCTTTGGACTTACATAGGAACAAAGAGAATAAAAGTCTGATAAACTCTCACCGATTACCTCTTGAATAACAACCTCATGTCCGTTTGTTTTTTTCAATACGTCCGTTAACTCATCCTGAGAGTGCACTTCAAACACTTTTACTTGAAATGCATCATAAAAACTTCGTTGTTCAACAGGTTTTACAATGCATGGAAACGGAACGTGCGTTAATTCGCCTTCCTCTGGATACCACGTTTTAGGAATCGGTATTCCTAAGCGCTCGGATTCCTTGTAAAGCGTTCGTTTATTTAAAATACGCTCGACTGTTTCAAGTTCAGAAAAGGGAATAAAGTAATACGCATTCAGTTGATCTTGATTTCGCAATACCGCAAACACCCATTCATCATTAGAAGGAAATAAAACGCCTTTTTTCGGCAATCGTTTGCCAATATCAATTAAAAGCTGAATAAATCCGTCTTCATCTACTAACGGATTGGGACAGTATGCCGCAATATTTGCATATTTGGACTGCAATCCATAAGCGCGGCCGTCTCGATCTAAGGCGATGACGGGGATTCCCTCTTTCCCTAAGTTTCTTGCGACGGCAAGTCCTGTGATGTGACTATTAAATACAATGGCAGGATGCTGATCATTCGGGAGCTGCTCGATCTCTTCCCACAGTTCAGGTCCTGCTACGTGAAACGTTTTATTCATTACATCTTCTCCTCTCAACTCTCTCTAAATAAAAAATCCTCTTTTCAAAGAAAAGAGGATGAATGTCGTTATACCCTCTTCTCATCTAATGGAATTAGCACGGTGTTCCGTTGGAATCCGTTGCCGAGGCTTCATAGGGCCATTCCCTCTGCCTCTCTTGATAAGAAGTATATGCGTTGTAATACCAAGTATATTAATGTGATATTAAGGGATTTGAAATGAATTGTCAAGAAAATTTAGAATACATCATTTATATTGGTGTGATTTATCTAGTACAAGAAGTCGTTAAGCAATAAGGATGCTTCACCTAACCTTAGAACAAAGAAAGAAACCCCTATTAAATAGAGTTTCTTTCCGAGCTTATCGCTTAAATCAAAAAAGAAGGCAGACCGAAACGATCTCCCTTCTCTTTTGATCATGCGTTTAAAATGAGTTGATAAAACAACACATCTTGCCATTCATCAAACTTATACCCAACCTGCTTAAATTCTCCGCAAAACTCAAAACCAAATCGAGCATGAAGCTGTACACTCTTATCATTTCCCTTTGTAATCCCTGAGATTACAACATGATAATGAAGCTCCTTTGCTTGATGAAGAATTTCACTCATCAAGAGCTTTCCTAATCCTTTTCCTTGATGAGCTTCGTCAATGTAGACGGAAAGTTCGACAGTACCGTTATACGCCTCTTTGTCCCGAAAAGAAGATAATGACGCATATCCCATTACCACACCATTTTCTTCTGCGACGATCAGTGGATAACGACCACCATGCGCATCAAACCACCCTTGACGCTCATTTGGTGTAACAGGCGTTAAATCAAACGTTGCAGTCGTATGTAACACAGACTGATTATAAATGTCCGTTAAAATTGGTAGATCCGCTTGAGCTGCTTTTCTTATCGTTGTCATATCTGTTTCTTCCTTTACGTTTGTGATAATTCTATTATGACAAATTTGAACGTAACGTAAAAGGATTTTTTTCGCATCTTAAAAACGCGATCATACGCGCTTTTAAGATGAAATAGCTCCTTGTTTAAACCCCTGGATGGTTTTAATCATGTCTTCGGTTGAGACGACCGTTGCAAATTCCCCGTGAAGGGACGTGAGCGCAGCATAATGAAGATCTTCCGCTTTTACGTGCTTACCGTCAAATGATATCGCATCAAAGCAAGCTGTCGCATCATGTAACACATAGGAACGATAGCCCAAATTTCCAGCCATTCGAACGGTTGTTGACATGCAGTGATTTGTGGTAAGCCCTACAAATACCAGCGTTTCTACGCCGTTTGCTTTCAAATAAGAGTCAAGCTCTGTTCCAATAAAGCTACTGTTGACGTGTTTCCGCACTAAATATTCATCATCTAGCGGATCAAATCCTTGCTTAAACCGAAAGCCCGGCTGCTTCGGATGAAGTGGAGACTGTGGATTCGTTGAGGCGTGTTGAACGTGAATAACGGGAAGTTGTTGTTTTCGCCATGTATCCAATACGCGTTTCATTTGCACTTCTGCATGAGGATTGTTACGTTCTCCCCAAGCAGGATCTTCAAAGCCTTGCTGCACATCAATGAGTACTAAAACAGGATTCGTTGCGGTCATAAATAACCTCCTTTAATTTTTCAAAATGGAAATAACGTACACACAGCCATCCGGACCTGCTTTTGAGGAATGAACGGTCTCGCTCGGTAAAAAAATCCGGTCTCCTGCCTCGCAAAGCACCGTTTCACCGTCAGCTGTAAAATAAACGGATCCTTCTAAAATATGCAAAATTTCGTCTGTTGGATGTGTGTGAGTTGGATGTTCTTTATGCGCTACATCATGCTGCACTTCAACGTATCCCGTATCTGTCGGGAGTAGATTTCTAACTACTTCTTCTAAACTGCCACCAAATCCTTTTTTAATAGAGACTCTTTTTACTTGCATGCACTTTCCCTCGTTTCGTTTGAAATGGACATGTCTGTAATCCGTCTTGATCGTCGCGAAGAAAATATTGCTTCCATTCGCGGTTACTTGCTTGCCCGTACCAGCCTAATTCAGGATGAACGGGTACGTTATCGTATGTTTGCAGTCGTTTTCGAACAATTTTTTTTACATGCTGGCCTTTTTTACTCGTCTCATCTAATCCTTCGAACACCCATCTTGGCTGAAATGTAATCATGAACGTCTTGCTAGCGCGGCTTTTTCGCTCTAAGTGAGCGGGTGTATTACATACAACGAAAATGGGTTCCCCAGAAAAACAAAATTCCCATAACGGGTGACTCGGGTCTTGAGGGGTGTCTTCTGGCCATTCATATTCATCCCGTTCATGAAGCGCTTGAAGAACATCCCAAAATTTCTGCTCGTATTCTGTAAGCGATAACGTTTCACCTGGCTCAAAAAAAGCAACAAATGACGTATATCGTCCGATGGTCCGAAATTCTTGTAAATACTGATACAAACATGCAGCAAGGTTTTCTATGCCGCCTTCATCTGCTGATACGAAGCAAAATCGTAATAAATCCTGCTTAAATCCCTCTACTCCTAACACACAAGGAAACGGTCGATCCTTTGAAACCAAATCGTGTTCAAACACCGAAAAGCACTCTTTTTCCCACGTTCCAAGAGAAGTCGATGCTAAAACATTTCCTGCTGTATAAATCTGAGATGTCGTCATGAAGATCCTCCTTTATCTAAAAAGAAGACATCTTACACTTCCTTTTAGAAAATGAACCAAACAAGTACCCTTTATCAAGCTAACGTTACAAATGTATGAGTGAAAACCGAAAATATTGCTTCTAATTTTAGTGGACAGCCCCATACGATGTAATAAGAGCTTGTAAGAAAGGAAGATCGTATGGATGGTTGGATTATGATCGTACAATATATGGTGCTTGGAATAAGTTTAGCGGCTCCCGTTGGACCGATTAATTTAGAAATGATTAAGCGCGGAATTTCTGGAGGTTTTTGGTCTTCCTGGCTAGTAGGTCTAGGCGGAATGACGGTTGACCTGCTGTTTATGCTGTTTATCTTTTGGGGACTTACGCCGTACTTGCAAAAGGAAGGAGTTCTGCTTATCGTATATGGCGCTGGTGCGCTTATGTTGCTGTGGGTAGGATTCCAGAGCATTAAACAGTCGTTTAGCTCCACGTTCGGCGCACAAATGGATGAAACACGATCACATAAATCATATTTAACAGGCTTTTTAATTGCAATGACTAATCCGCTTAATATCATCTTTTGGTTTGGCGTTTATGGATCAACGCTTAGCGAGACGCTTCAGGCCCATAGTCTCGGAACGTCGTTATTATATAGCGGTTTTATTTTACTAGGGGTTTTATTGTGGAATTTAAACGTTGCTTTTACCGTTCACTTCTCAAGAAGACTGCTGCACGAAACGATTTTACGCCTTATTACGTTTAGTGCAGGTGCGGTGCTTGTCTATTTCGGATTTAAATTTTTGTTTCAATTCATCTCACACCTTTAACTATTTAGTGACTATAAAATAAAGCAGGATTTCCCTCGCAATCTGTCGAATATAAATCTCTAGAGGTGAGAATATGAAAATAGAAAAACGAACGGCCATTGGTTTTCATGGACAAGAAGTCCCTATTACACATGTAGGCACCAACAGTAAAAAAGCTGCTATTTTGTTGCCCGGTCTCGGGTACACAAACCATCATCCAATTATGCACTATTCAGGAAATCTGCTTCTCGAAAACGGATACGATCTTTTTCACGTCAACTACAATTATGAGATCCATCCAACGTTTGCACATTTAAATGAGCGCGAACAAACCAACATGATTATTCAAGACGTAACAGCAGCCGTCCACACTATCTTATCTACCCATGAGTTTGAAGAAGTACTATTTGTCGCAAAATCTATTGGCACAGCAGCTCTGTCGTACATACTTACACATGAACCATCCTATGCCAAACACGATGTGATCTGGCTCACGCCGCTATTAAATGCGCGAAACGTACACGAAAATATGCTTCGCTGTGAGAACCGTTCGCTTGCCATTATGGGAACGAATGATGATTTTTACGATGTGCATGCGGCGGAAGAGCTGCAAAACAGTGAATGTATTGACTTTGTGAAGATCGAAGGCGCGGATCATTCCTTAGAAAAGAATAATGTTCATCAATCTCTTGGACTATTGCGTGACGTTCTGCAGCACATTGAAGAATTCGTCTCGGTCAAAAAAACGGTGACCAATTAACACAAATACCCTCATGCTTCATTAGCGTGAGGGTATTTGTTACGAAAAATGTTTCTTTTTCTGTTGTTCTTCCCATCTTTTCATTAAACCTTTATGATACGCTTTTCCTCTTTCGATAAAAAACCAATCAATGCTATAAGCAGTTGTGCCCCACATTTTTTGGAAACGAACTCGTATGGATTCATGATGAGTATAATGAAGGTAAATAAGCGTTGCTTTTTTTCCTTGGTAGTTGCTAAGCGAAATACTTTCTATTTCATGCCAGTAGACCTTATTCCCTTTTAAATCGACCACAATTCCTTCATCGTCCCAATAAAAATGTCGACCTTGTCTTCTCATTTGAAATAAATAAATACCGTAGATCGTAAACGTGAGTGAAATAACAAGTGAAACGACAAAAAGGAAGATATCACTCACTTTGAAAAAAGACATTTCTTGAGGCAAAATAAAAATGACCCCTACTAAAAAGCTCGTCCCTACTGTTAAAAGTACTCCGATAAACCAGCGCGAAATTTTATACAATTCTGTTGTCACCTCAGCTATGATGATTAAAAGACTAGAGTGCTTTTTCCCCACCCATATACAGCGGGAAACTACATGAAAGTTTTTTTATTCCCTTATACGGTTTAGGTATATTTTATAGCATAAATACAGAAAGACACACCTGGATATTTGTCAGGTGGGCTCTAATTATGAAGATCCGTACACAGTGCGCAAATCCCCAATCTATCTATTCTTTTTAAAAAGAGTCGTGTTTTCAATACGTATTGAATCTACCTCACCGCAATTTAAGCAAAAGGTAAAAATTTTATTAGCACCCTTCATAGACATATAACTTGTTTTAATGGGCATAAAATCTGTACCTTCTACAAACTCCGTACCCTTGCATTTAAGGCATTCTTTCTGTTCCATTGCAATCCCACCTTTTCTTACGTTTTTTAGTCATACCAAACCTTCTCTTCTTTAATACGGTTCAGCTTCGTGTAAGTTTCAAAAAAATGGATTTCAAATGGTGGCGACAGCATAGACAAAAGCACACCCGAAAAATGTACGGGTGCGCTTTATTTGTGTTTATGATCAATACTTCGTTATTTCACCGTGTTTAATTTCTTCTTGTTGCTTCTTCGAAAGATCCTTTAAGGACTTATAGACACGTAACGTGTGTTTCTCTGTGTTAATTACCGCATAGTTTCTGGCTTTATTTACAATGTAAAAACTATGATCGCCTTCATACGTCTGAACTATGTGTTCTAAAACAACCTCATCAAGCACTGGTTTCCTATGATCGAATAGCACGTAGTTATTGTCCATTTCTGGTGAGTCCATATCTGGCGCACCTGCAATCTCAAAACGGTTTTTTTCGAATGTATCTACAGTGTCCCTACCAATAGGATACTCCAAACTGCGCAACCAAAATACGCTGTCTAAGACTAACCACGTAATTCCTATCACGATAACAGCAATGATAGACAGAATGATTTTCGTGCTGCGCTTCCACTTTTTCTTTTTTTTCACTTGTTTCTCACTCATTTTCCATTCCTCTTTCACATTTATTCGCTTTATTCTGTTTTTCTATGTAAGTAGTGCTCGGTATATACCGTTCATTATACGTTAAAAACATCTAAGTCTAATTGTTGGTTTACTACGTCTTTATGTCTGAATGTGAAAATAGGGACCTCTTTTTCTAAAGGGTTCGGTTTTTAAGGACAAAACTCAAATTCACAACCCATTTAACAGTAAAATCAACAAGTAAATTGGCATAAATAATTGCCGTATAAAAGGTAAGAAAACTAAAAAGGGACTTCCGATTATTTTAAAGTCCCTTAATCCTATGTGTATTATTGCTTTGGCGATGTTATCTCGATATTTAATGCCAGGATTTGATGTGTCTATTACGGCATCTACCCAAGCCACAACCTCCTGCCCTTTTTGATAATTCTTGATGTTAAACCTTTATCTTTGTCCTCTACTTTACCATTTTTGTGCTTAATGGATAAGGTCCTATTTATACTGAGCTCCAACCAATTTAATCAATTTATCGGTAATTTTATTTGGAACAGTATAGATGGTGCTTGTATCGTCTGGTTTCATAAATGTACTTCTTTGTCCCTTTTCCCCTATCCTTAAATATAGACTTTGTTGTTTGTCCTTATCATAAACTACTTCTATATAAACTTCGGGAATATCCATATCAACTTTACCTGGTTCTCTTACTGCACGTGAAAAAATGTCTGCAAAGGTTTTTAAAGATTCTTGATCCTCAAAAGTGGTTTTATTAAATCCTTTTGGTTTTGAAACGGTAATGCGTGTAAAACCGTTATCAATTGAGAGTGACTTGTTACTTTCAGATGTAGGCGATGATTTAACAGTGGATTCAGTAGATGCTTCTTTCGATTGACAACCAAAAGCAAATAAAGATAGAAAGGCTAAGAATAAGGCCAAAAAGAAAATCCTCTTCAAATGTTATTACCTCCTAAATTTCAATACCCATTATTCAAATTAGACGATAAAAACCCTGTGATTGTTACAATAGATAAATATTAACCACGTAGTTATGGGCAACAGTTCTTATTTAGACGTCCTGTATCCCTTATAGACGATAAGATGTTTCTTTTATTGAGGTTACTTCAATATCGGAGCAATAGAACGAGAGCGATAGTAAGTTACTTTATTCTGGACAGAAATAAAAGGAGCACAAAATAGTGTTCCTTTTACGGTTTAATGAAGTTGTCGAAAATCAAAATCGCATCTTCTCTATTTTTCATATGCTTCATCGAATTTTTGTACCCAGCTCATATCAACTGGTCCATTAACAATTTCAACTAATCCATAATCCATTATATAAGCGCAGTTGTTGAAAATAGATACATACTTTTCCTTTCCATCTTTTGAACGAATGGTAAATTCAAATCCTTTTGTAGAATAAAAGGTGCACTTATCATTTTTTTTGATTTGGTAGTTATTTAGATAGTTCATCAACTTTTCCGCGGGTTCTTTCGTGTCTTCTCTCCAAGCTAAGCTTTTTTTATCTGAAAATGTCAACGACTCAAAACTAGATGGATTGTAATTCATTTCATCAGCAAAGTTTTTTTCCTTATACTTGTCATAAAGTTTAAATGAAAAGAAAAGAACGACTATAGCAAGCAACGAATAAAGAATATGTTTGGTTTTCATATGTACTGTACCCCCTCCTCTATATATACACGTAGGGAATTTCTTTCTATTCAATCCACTTACAAAGTTCTCTTTGTTTATTTTAACATAAATTACCATATTGAGTTTAGAGACTTTTTACCGAACATAAAAAGCCATAACGAATCATTCATTATGGCTTTTTTAGTTGTATGTAGGCTATAATACATAAAATTGCTGTGGTTAATTCGAAGGACAATAAGGACACCGATGAAAAATCTAAATCTAATGTATTTCAGGAGTTTTGCAACAATGCGTTGAGACTAGTGAACAATGCAACGTAAGGATTGTTGATATGAAGCGTTCCTATCGGATCATCCGACTAGCTTGGTATCTATGTGTGGGGATAACTTCCTCAATTTATTGGACAGAATTCGGATGGTGGTTTATACCCGTGTGCGTCACTATTTTATTATTAGGGGAAGCGCTTATCTATAGACTATTCACGGCGCTAACAAGTAAGTAAGGCCCGGGTACATTCCCCTGAATCGTTTAAAGCAAAGAGGACAGGTGAAAGACAGATGAAGTTAGTTTTAGGAGTACTTCTTATTTTATGGGGAGTCATTGTGCTTTTTTCTTCTTTATTTAAAATGAAGGATAAGGATTATAAAAACTTTGGTATCAGCGGTGAATTAGTGTGGGATGCTTTGTTTGCATTACTAAGCAAATTCCCAAAGAGAGTGTACAAGAGTTTTGTTGCATCTACAGGCATTGCCCTAATTGTTATTGGAGTAGTTGTTCTTTAGTAGACAGACGCAGCGCTTCAACATACATAATCTTCATACGTAAAACAAGAAACAGATCCGTTCAATTTCTTAATGGGGCTGTTTTTCTTTTTTTATAACGACTTCCTTTCCAGTACTTAGTTTTAATGTTGTCAATTGAACGAAAATTTAGACAAATTCTAATAAATGGGTTTCTCTAAAAATTACTAAATTCATGCAATCTTTAGCTTATGAGGAACCCTTCAATTGATACATATAATGAAAATAAAAAAGCAGCAATTAGAAGCCATCCCATTACTTCTCGTTCTCGTTGAATTTCTTCAATCCCCAACACCAACATTGTTAGACCAAAGAAAAGAAACAACATAATATTCCCAAACTTAAAATCTTTTGTAATTAGTCCATAAGAAACAAATAAAAGAGTTATGACTGATAACACATAACGAAGAATTTTTAACAAATTTATCCCACCTTTCTTCTTAAAACAAACCTGTTCTAGAAACTCCCCACTTCCTACCTTTGCAATTGGTTAGATAATGAATAATTGGAACAAAAACAGAAGACTACATTTCACAATAATGGTATTATGTATTTCATACTTATGTGGTAGTAACTAACAACCTAGATAGGAGGAAATGAATTGAAAAAATAATATTTCATTCAATTCTCAGACCAAAGCGCCCAACAAGCCTTACTTATACCCAAAGACACATTTAAAGTAGTAAACATCGGAATTAGAGACATTGATACTGGCTTTTTGTATCCAATCATTCAAAATATGCTTAATTTCCCCCTATTTTTTGTAGTAGATTCAGATCTATTTGGAAACTTTACAAGGATTGCTTCAAAATTGAACATTCCCCATTATAAGCATCCTTCGACTTGTATTAGCATTCGTGTTGATGACACGAACATCTTAGCAGAATTGGGTAGTCACACAGTTGATTTAGTGTTGGCTGGAATGGAAGTTTTCATTTTTAGTGGTCAAGGACTTTCTGAAAAGGACCTGTATCCTACAAGAAATAACAATGGACTTGTAGAATTTAAAAGCGTTGATATCTCAAATACCCATTCCATTATTATCGTGGACGAAGTAGGTCTTACCCTATATAGCAGAGACACCAATGAGTATTCATTCAAAAAATTAAAGCGCTCTATACCAGAAGACTACTTGTTTAATTTGGACGGCAGTACACTAAACTAAAGCACTTTTATATACATCTAATTATTTCTATGGCAAGGAGTTTGTAAAAATGAGTATGGTCACTTATATCGGCCTAAACAGCACTGTACAGCGCTGCGAATATGTAACAGACAATGAAGTTGACATCGATTATGTTTTCTCCGAAGCAGAAAACCGAAACACAATCAGGGAGAAACACTTTAGCACCCCGTATGTTTATGAGATTGCAGAAAAAGGTGAACCCATCTGGCAACTCACCGAATATCATAAGGTACATTCACCGCATAATTACCAAAAATCAAAAAAGACGTTTCAATACTTATGCGATCTATTAATGGACTTGCTTTCACCAGGCGATTACTGTGAACTATACGTTTGTTATTTAGGTGAAGAGAATGAGGAACAGGAAAATGATTGTACCGTTCACCTAGATAACCTTGATATTGACTTACTACATATTGATGAAAAAATGCTTATCCGAATTGAACGGTGAACCATTTGAATCATTCGAGAAGCCTACTTCTCAATCTCAAGCCAGTCGTTCGTGAAAAGTTCCAAATGCATTGGTTTATAGAACATCTTTATTCTTAACTAGATAAAGAAAGCAAAAAAAGAAGCATTTTGCATTGCGATATGCTTCTTTTATTCACGAATTACTTTGGAGTAAGTTGTCTTTGGAGTTTTCATTTGTTCCCACGCCTTGCCTTGCTTCTAACATATCATTCGTAAACAGATCTAGCCTTTGATTTATACTTCTCTTTTATTATACTAATGATATAGTTGTCAAAAAAGAAAAAAAGAGGAAAAACATGACGTATTCAAGAATGGTTTTAATCGCAGTCATTTTATTGTATTTCATCTCTTCTTATCTAGAAAAAATAAAGTATAAAAAAGCACTTCAAAAAGCTACTGAAACGAAGCAATTACGAAGTACCGCAGCCATTCACCGCAAGATGGCCAAACTACATTTGGTGGGGTTTGGAATATTTATAGCCATTACCCTCATTCAAATTGTGCGAGGGCGTTAACCGCAAAGAAGCGGTCCACGGGTTGGATCGCTTTTTTTGTGGTGTTCACTTGTTAAAAACTTAACTTCTTTCACAAATACTTCTTCTTGCTGAGTGTATGCATTAATCCCTACAGAAAACGTTTTATAAAAAACGTTTGACTTCATTCTGCTTTAGTCCTATTCGCAGCTTTTTATACGTAGATTTGTAGTAGAAAATATTTAGCGCTTGTCTTTTATAAAAAAGAAGCCATCGCCATTCGCTTGTGGAACAAAGCCTCCTGTAAGAGAAGAATGCTCAATCATTTGCTGTTCTTTGACAGAAATTATGGTATGTACATCTCCATTTTCAATCACGTGAGGTACGTTCGGGGTTGGTTGAGACAGATGCAGCTTTTGAAAGAAGAAACCTGTTCTGTCTTCTTGCCATACAAAGCCTGATTGATCGAAACTATTCTCCACCATTCTTCTACTATGTAAATAAGCTTGTATCACTATACATATGCCTGTATTGCTTTAAGTATTAACAATCCTTTTGTGCACTTAGATAAATGTAATAGCCCTCAAGTGAAAGGGCTATTATTCATGTATCATTTGCAAAGTAATAGGAACGGCAATAGCAGGACTAGAAAAATAAACACGTGAGTACGTAATCTTTATTTTCTGTCCCTCTCTAAGCTTTGCTTTTACCCGAGCGTCAACGTGCGTTAAATCCACATAAATACTCACTTTGTTATCTGATGCCGTTTTAGACAATCCTAATTTTTTTGGTGATAGCCCTTTTACATATCCAATTTGCTCATTAGAAGGATATTTTGAAGCAGATTCAGTAACTAAATTCGTTTTCTTGTTTTGACTCACAGTCTCTTCTTTTACTGCACGACAATCTGTTGAAGTAACCGCAGCCTCTCCGCTTTCACACCCTGTTAAGACGACTAATAGTGCGCTGATCACCATTAATTTTTTCAAACCAAACACTCCTTTCGTCTACAATATAAACTTAGACGATCAATATGGATAAATGTTACAAAAAATATTTATCCATAAAAATGAGCTGGTCTATAATTCCGAAATTCTGTGGTAAGATAAACACATCATTGTCTGTTTATTTATTCTTACAAAAAGCGAGGCCTATAAATGAAAACATATAAACCGTCCATAGTCCCTGTTATTTCCTCGGCTGCTTTTGGGTTCGTTTGGCTAGGAATCAATATCATTTGGGTTCTATCAGAAAGCGTTTCAATTTGGTGGGCTGTGTCCATGTTTGTATCCATTTTTATCCTAGGATATGCGGTCTATTACGAAAAGGCGCGAAGACAAAGCGAAGGGTTTTCTTGGGATGACGAAGGTGTCGTGATTGATTTAGATGGTACGAAAGTATACTGGTACGAAATCGAAAAAATCGAATTCTTTCAAGGGTTGTATTTAGAAAGATCCACCATCATCTTTCCTCATTATCAATACCATGAAGCGATTTTTAAGCGGCAAAAAGATGGTACGAGAACCCCTGCTTATCAGATCGAATTTCAGCGCATGCAACATCCAAAACAATTTCACGAGGGCTTAATGAATGCATGGGCAAGCTATCAAAAAGAAAGAGAACTCGCCGTTAAGCGTTAACGCTAGAATTTACCTTTAAACAAAAGAAAAACCGGTAACTGTTCATTGTGTTACTGGTTTTTCTTTTGTTGTTCGTATTTCACTTTTACCGTACGATCATTGTTTTTCTATAAAGAATTGATATGACTTGGCGCTCAATCCTCCTCTATTCCCTCACCCGTTATCACCATATGAGAGTCATGATCTCCGCTTCTAAAAATCCTCCTCCATTCCTCTTCATTTGACGAGTCAAGAAATACATCCAGCATTCATGCGTTTGAAAATAGAATGGTTATGTCTTCCAAGTTAGAGACATAAATCCCTTCCACTACTACTTTTGCGTGCACTAATTTTTCCAGCAAAAAAACGGTTTTTTCATCAAAAAGACTGTTTCCGGGTTCTTCCCAATCAAAGTCCTCTTCTTTAATGATGGATGACGGTCTGTATACGTCCATAGTGACGACTAAAATTTTATGATCATTTTGTAATTTCCAAGCGGTTTGTACATGAAGAGCATACGTTGCAACTTCTCTTTCAGTCACCCTTCTTTCAGGTATTCTTACAAGATCGCAAAATCCAAACCAGAATAAATTGGAAGATCTCCCGAAATACGAAAATGGTTCGCTTACTAGGATTTGTAGCTTTTGTTCAATACTTTTCTTCATGTTGTGTCCTTTAGAATCTGAAAGTTTATCTTCCTTGTATAGGTAGAAGCCGTTCCTTTATTATTTTTACAATAAAAGGAAGAAGGTGTTTTGATACAGGCCTAGAATTACTATACACTGGGCTTGTTAGTTATCGTACCGCCTCTGTTAAAAAATCAATTTTCGCAAGGTCTTTATGGTTGTTTTTATCTGCCCGATAGCTGTCTTGAGACGAGGCCTCATATACACGTAAGTATTGGGAATGATTAAGCAAATAATACGAAACATCTTCTTTTTTATGAATCTCTAAATCTTCTAATGCTATACCTGCAAAAGCCGGTAAGGTGTCCATAATGCCAAATTCAACGGACATACCGTCTTTTGAAAACTCATGCTCATGTAAATCAACGAGACGATAGCTCATTACTTCCATCATACTCACAATGTCACTCCAGCTATGTATTGATTGCTCAGGTGGTACTTCCCAACCTCTCGGATCACCAGGTACATGAATATCCACATCTTTTGCATCCCAGCTCCTATTTGTCAGTACTTCTAAGCCAACAGATCCCATTAACAACGGGATAATCTTAAGGTCATTTAATTTTTTCGCAATGGTTATAAACTCATTAAATTTTTGATTATTCATTTGTTCGTCTCCTTTTTCGTTCAACTATCTCTGCTTATCTCGCAATTATTTATCGTAGCCTGACATACCAAAATTCTAGACCGATGTAAGCAAACGATCCCCATCAAACGTACGATTTACGAGATCAATAAAAGACTGTAGTTGAATCGACATGAATTTGTCTTTGTGCCAGATCATTTGCGTATGAAGAGGTGTATGAATGTTGTTGCAAACGAGTTCTGTTAAGGTGCCCGTTTGAAGTTCTTCTTTTATCGCCATCTCCGGTAATATCGCTACACCTAAGTCTAATCGCACACATTGCTTAATAGCTTCGATACTTGCAAATTCAAACGTATTTGACGTAAAAATTCCGAATTCCTGAAACAAATCTTCTAGTACGACTCGGTAAGAGCAGCCTGCTTCTGTATATAAAAGCGTTTCGTTCTCAAGATCTTTTAACTGAATCTCAGTCTCATTCGCTAGTAGATGACTAGGTGAAGCCACAATCTTTAACGCTTCTTTTAGAAGACACTGAGTATGTAACGTAACATCTCGGTATTGAATCGGTTCAATCGTAAACGCAATGTCAAGCGTTCCGTCTAATAGTTGAAGTCTTGTTTGCTCTCTGGAATCAATGGGTTTAAAAATAATTTTAACCTTCGGAAATTGGTCCTTGAATGCTTTTAATATGGAAGGAAGTCGATAGGTACACAAGCTCTCAGATGCGCCAATTACCAGCGTACCTGAAGGCTCATCTATCCCGCCGACTGCATTCTTTGCTTCTTTCGTTAATTGAATCATTTGATCCGCATATCGTTTGAACTCCCGTCCCTGTTCAGTTAAGACCAAACGTTTTCCAAGGCGTTCAAATAACGGTGTTTCAAGCTCTGCTTCAAGCGCCTTGATTTGTGCGGTCACGCTTGATTGAGCAAAATTTAATAGCTTCGCTGTATACGTGAAATTCAACGTCTCTGCAGCTGTTTTAAACGTAATGAGTTGCTTGATCTCGATGGTGCTCACTCTCCTCTAATCGGATATTTCGATTGATTCAATCAAAATGTTCATCTGTATCGATTCATACAATCATTATAAAATATGGTAAATCGAACCACAACAATAATAGAATGCGAGGAAATGAACATGACTACAAAAAAAGAAGACAAAAAGAAAGTTGTGCCAATGAAGATAAAACAAAAGTCTGGAAAAAGCTTTTCTCATTATTGGAATGAAATTATTCGTGCCGTTATTGCAACGAAGTAACAAATGCAGAAGGAATA
The DNA here is from genome assembly GCF_022646885.1 of Priestia koreensis. Lineage (GTDB taxonomy): Bacteria > Bacillota > Bacilli > Bacillales > Bacillaceae_H > Bacillus_AG > Bacillus_AG koreensis_A. The sequence continues at coordinate 2,162,376 of NZ_CP061868.1, forward strand.
AACCAGTTGCTTCATAAACAAAAACAAGAAATAGACACCGTTATATAGTTGCTACAATAACAAATCTACCAAACAAAACAGCGCCCGCTAGAGGCGCTGTTTTGTTTCACTACCATTTTCTTTAGATCTCGCTAATAGCAAATGCTGAAACTAATCATGTGTTTGCATACTAAATAAATACAATCCACTATTCGCCTTGAATACATACTCTTCAAACGCACATGCGTAGTATCCATCAGGATGCACGTGAACAGAGTAAACTTCAGTTGGCTGTGTCCCTATTTCTTCTATAATAAGAGAAATGATAAACTGAACGATCTTTTTCCCGTGGTAAGGGTGATCTGGAATTGGGTCATAAAACCACCCTTCTAGAAAACAAGAAGGATGGTCAAAGAAGTCTCTAGTCCAATCCGTTAATAAGTGTAAAGTAGTCTCCTCTTCGTCCTTTAATTTTACGTAACTTCTAAATGTCGTATTGATCGAAGCATCTGGATCATCAAACTCCTTACATATCAGCTCATTGCTTATAGTTATGTATTATACAAAGATGTGTGATCTGTATTAAAGTAAAAGATAGATAGGTAAGAAATAGATATAACCGTGTATGATTCATCTCCGCTACGATTGTTTCATTAACTCATTTTGTGGATAAAACTTCGATTGATCCTTTTCGTTCTTCTTTATTATAAGCAACTGAACAAAATAAAAAATGCCCATAATCCGTCTGGGCAAGAATAGGTTTTAGAGAAGATAAAAAGGTTGTCCTAATGACGGATACTAATTTGATACAGTTGATTTAATAATTCATCTAAAAACTGACTCATCTGTAGGGTATTTTCGCTTGTAAATCCCTCTTCTAACCCTAAACTAATCATGTCCGCTCTCGTTACTTCTATTTTTTCAATCAGTTCAATCTGAAACATACTTCGGTCATCTTCCAATTTTATAACCACCTAGGCTTTTTTATGATAACATTCTTTCTTCATTTTATCATTTTTGACAAAATAAACCAATAATTACACATAATATAGTTCGTTTACGATGTATTTTTATTTAAAGATACAGAAAAACAAATAATAGGTTTTACCAACTGTAAAAATAAGGATATTTTTATGATATAATCCATGTAAAGAGAGGGGTTATGGAATGAAAAAATTAGATATGTTATCCGTTTTTCTATTTATCATTTCAATTGTCGTATTAGGATTCGCACTATTTACGACCGTTGGCGATCTGTTTTCAGGTCCTGTCATGATTGTAATTTGTGTGATTTTCCCAATCATTGGCTTATTTATTGCATTAAAAAGCCATAAAAGTACATTAAAAGTTTTCGGGATCGCTGGAAATTCATTTGTTCTTTTGTTTTCAGTTGTTGTTCCATTAGCTTCTACGTTTTTTTGGAACCAACCGTAATGCTTTACGATAAAATTGAACAATAAAAAAGACGAACTCCCAATACTACACCGAAATAAATAATGGATTAAAAATACGCCCTTTCTTCACCCTATCCGTACTCAATAAAGATCGAGAACTTTTGTCCTTGTTGGTATAATAGAAGCCATAACGTAAATAAAGGGTGAATCGATGGCTAGAGCGCTTGGGACATTTTTACTGACTACTATTGTTTCTTTTTTTGTAATGGTGGGTGTCGTGTTACTTTGGTTTAAAATCGAAGAAAATCGTATAACTGATGATCCAACGTACATAGACGGAGTGGGATTTGGAGCTACTTACGTAATACTAGCCGCTGTCCCCCTTTCGCTTATAATCGGAATTTTAGCTGGTATAATTCGTTACATAAGAAAATAGGTTTTTAACCTTCACTTCATTTTGGAGTGAAATGCAAAACAGAGGATATTGATAAACGAATATCCTCTGTTTTTATGAGAATTGTCGGTAACAATTTTCTAAATCTGTAAATAAAATAAGATGCGCAATCTCTCTTTCGACTGTTCGTAGTAAACCATTTTTTAAGAATGAGATAATTTATTCCACTCGCTTAAGTAAGGGACGTAGTCTAAATCTCTCGGTTTTCCTTCTAGCATCGGGATAAATTCTAATTTATTTCCATCAGGGGTTACTTGTCGATAACAAATGCAGAAATGATGGTGATAGCTGAAGCTAAGACGATCGGATTCCATTTTTAAGTTACAGAACTATTAGATCGTTTGTTTCTAGGTGAGAACCAACCAATCAGGGCAATTGCGACTAACACACCATAGAAAATGAGCGTCCATAAGGCACTGTGTGGAAAATGTGGATCTAAAACGCCGATATCCTTGTGAGCAAGCGTGATGACAGCTAGCTTTACACCTACCCAAGCAACAATGGCATAGGCAGTGGTTTCTAATGCTGGTCTCTTTTCAAGTAGCTTTACAAACCAAGTTGCTGCAAACTTAATTAAGATAAGGCCTGCAATCCCACCAAGTACAACAACTAAAAACTGTGCACCATCCATACCCCCTATTTCTCGAAACTTAGAATCAGGAAGTCCAAGAGCTATCGCTACTGCCGCTAATATAGAATCAATGGCAAAAGCAAGGTCAGCTAGCGCAATTTTCCCTACCGTAGGCCAAAATCCTTTTCCAGCGGACTTTTCTTCTTCGTGTTGATTTACGTCCTTTTTCCCAAACTTGTCTTTAAGAATATGTTTCAATCCTAAATACAATAAATAAGCTGCTCCTACCGCTTGAACCCACCATACATTTGCGATAAATGAAATCGCAAAAAGAGCACCAAATCGAAAAATAAAGGCTATAATAATTCCATAGTTAATGGCTCTTTTCTTCTGATCATCCGGCAAGTGTTTCGCAATGACTGCCAGTACAAGAGCATTGTCTGCTGATAATAAACCTTCTAGGCCGATTAAAATTAATAATGCCCAGCCATATTCAATCCAAATGGATCCCATTCATTCTCCGCCTTTCTCAAATAAACCTCATTTAGTTCCACGGTTTGTTTTTATTAGAATAACCCTCTACAAGAAAGTCAATTCTAGAAAATGAAGGTTCAGTATTGATTCTTCTGTAAAATAGTGATCATATGGTTTTGTGACAGCTGTTTAATGTAACAAAAAAGTCCCTTCCCTATATATATCTAATCTAATAAAGGTTGTTGCTTAATCCAAACTTGAATTTTAAATGGTACTTGCATCATTTATTTATGTATTCATACATAGAACAAAGAAAAAAGCGCTTAGAATCAGCGCTTTTGGATTAATTAATTTATTTATTTCAGTATCAAAAATCGGCCTAATTTTTGTTTTTCCCTATATGCTAAACGTTCTGCAGTACAGCATGGTTAAATTGAATCGTCTGATCTGCGATTTCATTTAGCCTTTCATCATGAGATACAATAATGATAATTTTTTTCTGCTTTATACTTAGGAGATACTCTTTAAGATTTATAATCGCCTGTATATCTAAAGCAGATGTAGGCTCGTCTAAAATGAGTAAGTCAGCTTCTTTTAAGAAGCTGCGAATAAGAGAAAGCTTTTGCTTTTGTCCCCCTGATAAATTCGTGGATGAATGGTTTATGTGATGATGCAATTGCTCGGGTAGAGACTGAATGTAATAATCTAAACCGAAGTCTTTGCAATAGTCATGGACAACGTCATCACTTATGTCATGTTGAGTACCTAACGTTAAATTATTCAAGATTGTATCACTAATTAACATAGGCTCCTGTTCAACCATACTTACTAAATGCTCTCTCATATGGTATAAATCTAATTCCTTCATTTCTACACCGTTGTATTTAATATGACCATTATAGTCACTGTGAAGTCCTAACATTACATTTAAAAACGTACTTTTACCAGAACCGTTCCCCCCCTGAAGTAAATAAATATTTCCTTTAGAAAAGGTATAGTGAACGCTATTTACAATAGGAAACGTCGCATCAGGGTACTGATAAGATACATTTTCAATTGCAATAGTATCAATGCTTTTTAATGGACGCTGATGATTTAATTCCTTTTCAAGTAAAAAGATATTTTCGAGCCTCTCCTTTGATACAGAAACATCTTTATAGCTTTTAAAGAAATTAAAAAAATAGCTGACGCTTCCATTAATCATACCTACATAAGAATTAATAATGGCAAATCCACCGATGGACAGTTGATTATGCAACAACAAATACCCTCCGTAAATAATAATGATGATAGATAATATGCTGTTTGTAATTTTATCCACGCTATTATATAAGTAAGCAAACTTGGAATACTTCATAGTTGTTTCGTACAATTGTTGAAAGCTCTTTTTAAACTTTGGATTGAGTGTGTTATACCACGCATTTATTTTAATAATTTTAATGTTACTTAATTGATGATTCATATCTGAAAAAAACTTAATCTGGCTTTCACTGTATTCAAAGCTCAGCGCAAAAATCTTTTTCCTTGTTACAATGTAAAAAGCTAAATAAATCGGTACAAAACAAAGTATAATAATGGCCAAGTTTGTATTTACTTGAAAAGTGAAAAATACGCATAAAACTAGTGATAACAAACTACCTACAGACTGAAATACGCTACTTATTAAGAATTCTGATACATGATCAGAATCCATACTAATTTGCTGGCTAATCTCGGCCGCATTTTTTTGTGAGAAGTGCTCTAATTTGACCTTCTTGAGATGCTGCAGAGCGCTAAAACTCATATGAAAGGTAAACTTGGAAGTAAGCCTTGTAATTAAAATGTTACTGATGTAGTTTGATACAATATCTAAAACCAAAAGCCCAATTAAGATATAAATATAAAAAATATTGATACCGATCTTTGTTTGAATCACATCATCAATAAATTTCCCGATTAAAAACGGTGTGGCTGATACGCACAACCAATTGATAATATAAAGCAAGAAGCAGCAAATAATGAGTATAACTACTTTTGTACTCAGTTTTTCTTTGATTAATGTTTTTATCGTTGTCACTATGCATCACCTAAGCCGTACGATTTTATTAAATGTCAGTATCCCCTTACAAAAATTTTACGGAAAAGGGATCGATTGATAAGCGTTAGGAAATTGATCTGTGCGTGAAAATTTTGAAATTTCATAGTCAAGAGGGTTAAACAAAGTCGTGTTCATATGAGGGTATCCCTGATTGGAGAACACTTTCACGACTTTTGCTTTATCTATTTTAGTATTTTTAAGAAAACAACATAATAACTCCATTTTCAAATCTTTGGAAACCTCTTTAAGTTTTTGCATGAAAATTTTCTGATCTACAACGATTCCAGCTCTGAAAAATTCACCCTCATCCATTCGATCGGATTTCAAAAACAGGTACTGATAGTTTTGGCGCAGAGACTCTGACGTTTGGGTCGAATGAAAATGAAGACTGTAAAACAGTGGATCATTCTTTATTTCCCCCACCTCTATATCCGTATTAAGTTTGAGGTTATAATCATCCTCAAGATGATGCTTCGTGTAGTAAGGTGTGAAATCATGAAACATCTCCTCAACAGATCCCTTAATCGCTTCGTGGATGTCCCATGAGGCTTTTAACCCAATACCAAAATGGTGTTTTCCAAAGGCAAGAGTTAAAATAACGTATACGTTTTTATGTAAAGAGATGTTAAAACAAAATATTTCATCGGTGTACTGATAAGCATTTTTAACCACTTCTTTTACACCGAAATCCTGTATTTTTCCCACATCAACAAATGTTCCTCCAGATTCGGTTAGCCAATTGAAAATGAGAGATTGTCTTTCAAAAAACTCCAAAAAGGCACTTTGAATACTATTGAAGGAACGATAGTGAAATCCTGCTCCGCAGCTATCAGCATACGTTTTTCTGTCTTTTATTTTATTTCCTCTATAAAGAAGGATTTTTTCCGCACTAACAAGCGATTGCTCCCCCGTTAACAAATTAAATGCAGGAATTGTTTCTTTATTAATATAGCTAGAGTCACATAGAAAAGTTGATCGTTCAATATGCTCTCCGTATGCAGCCCTAAGAGCTTGCTTAGTCGAATGGCTGACGGACGTTCCAACGCCGGCTTTTAAATGCCGAGGAATAACATTAATTGTTTTAGGCTCTCTTTGAAAGAGTCCACGAACTATATGAAATTGTTGCTGATGGTTAAAGTTCATCTTCACTACTACAATCACCCTATTTATTAATTTCTTAGATGCAATCTGGTATTTGATCAAGCTCTTCTTGTGATAACTTTAACGTGTACTTGTTAATGCTTTGTTGGACATTAATATACTTATTGTAAGGAACATGATTGTATTAAATCATAAGAAAAAACCTTCACATATTTCAATTTAGGATATAGCTTGTTTTTGTACGGAATCACATACATGCTTTTAATCCATTTTGGCAAGAACGTAGCTAGATCTTTAATTACATCCATTTCTTCATCATTACTATCATCATTTATATACTCTGGCAAAGCAGCAAAATGTTTAATATGGTTCAATTGCTCCTGTGTTATATCCACATAAATTTGCTTTTTCGACTCAATAATATGAGGATTGTGTTGGGATAAAAATTTATGTTCTTCATTTTGCCATCCTAGTAAATAGGCTTCTTTGAAAGAGTTCTCAAGCGCTGTTCGATAACTAACATTTGAGCCAAGACCTCCAGAAACATATTCACCATTACGAGTTAAAATGGTAAATACCACTTTAAGCGGTGAAAAGAAATCATTAATAAAAAATTGAATATCATATTTAGCATGAACTAAGTACTGATAAATCGGCATTTCAGAAAAAAAGTCCTCAAATACGCCTTTTTTCCCCTGCCTACCATACCAAAACAAGAACATCGCATTTTTCTCTAGAAGCTCTAGCATCCCTTTTTTAACCGCTATCCTACTGTCAAAGTGCGCTGCCCCTCCAGTCGTATCGATGATATAAGGAAGTTTAGTTGAATATGTGGTTACGTGAAATGGCAACTTAGCTTCTTTTTTATTTAAAATGTCCCATACAAGCACATCATTATTTTGATCTTTCGTTACGCCGCCTAGCAATAAATTCCGACGCTCAATGGCTTCAGAAAATGCTTTCTTCATAGATAATATCTTTCCATATTCTAACGAATTGGCACCATCTGGACTAAGCTTATTTCCAAGCATTAATTTCCCTAGTCGTACATGAGAAAGATAAAGCGGGTTTGTTAAAAAAATAGAGTTAGGTATGCTAATAGTTCCTTTATCCATTGTTTCAAATATCATTTTTATCGCGTGCCCTTCCAAACCACTGTAATAAACCAATTGGTGATAATCGTGGATTTAAACCTGAAGCATGAGCCAATTGGTGGTCACTAAACCCTGACCAGCACAGTTCTCCAAGTTCATCATCAACATCTCGACACGCTTCTCTAAAGCTTTGGGCCATTAATCCAACTTCAATTAAGGCATGTCGATATCCGCGCCTTCTATACTTGGTAACGGCTCTTTTTAAATCAATGGCATAGCCTATGGCCAAGTAAGAAGGAAAAGCGTCATCAGAAATAGCAGAGCATATAGTAGCAATATCTTTACTACAAAAATCTTTTATTTTTAACAACCGAATCTTCTGTGAATCAAAAACATAACATCCCATTGATAAGCCCTCAGCAGCATCAGGAGAAAAAATATATATAACTGGAAATACAGGGTATAGCGCACCAGCAGAAGGATATCGCTTAGAAAAGCTTGTGTCATCACGTCCAAATGCTTCGTTTAATAGATGACCAAATTTACTTTTTGACATACAATATTCTTTATCAAAGTCTCTCATACTAGCCTTACGCTTGAGGGGGATCTCATCAAACTCAACCTCTTCTATTACAAAGTTTGGCAACACATCCGTATACTCAGTAGACTTCATCCAGGTGAGGAGTAATTCGTCATTTTCATTAGCCGTGTAGTAGTTATGTCCATAAAATGTTGTTGACTGATGAAATTTAAGAACATCATTCAATAGCGTTTTATCTAAAATAACATCTTGAAAATAGTCCTTTTTCATCTTTTGATCATAGAACGAATCCTCGTAAAATTTATTCATAGCAATCACACAATTCCCAATGAATTGGAAAGTCGACACATAGTTCTTGGTTATGAAATTTATAGGAAATACATTGTAAGAAGTGCTCAATAGCGACTTCTTTATTGGTATGATTCATAATGAGCTTCTCAATTCTATTTCCAATAAGATTAACAACCGTTAAAGCGTTTAACTTCGTTAACGGCATATGTACATCAAACAGTGATTCTTCCAGATAAATACTGTCAATAATGTGTTGATACGTAACGTTGCTTAAATCTTGATTTCGAATACTTGTTTCAATTGAAGAAATATGGCATACGTGGCAAGGAGATTTTAAACGCGCATTGTAAAGTGCATCCATGTAAAAAATACCGTTATATGTATAGGCGCAAAGAGTATGCACATTATCATAGTTTTTCACCTGATCCCGAAGCTTTACCATAAATGATTTATTGTAGGGATTTAGAAATAAAACTAACAATTGATCTTCTGCTATTTCAATAGTAGCTTCATCTAAATTTTCAACATATGTATAAGTGCATTTCAACTCAGTACGGTAGTCATCAAAAATATGATGAAACATGTCAAAAACCACTGAATTATTGGTAATAAATTGGATACTCCTTAAACTAAAATTAGGCTTTATTTGCTTTTTAATAATATGGTTAATTTCTAGAAACTCAAGTAAATCGTCATAGGAATCACCAAAAGTACTGCGTAACGCATCTGAATTAAAAGTCGAACCTGCTTTAGTATCCCAGTCATAGATAACCTTTTGTAGCTGTTCATTGTGAATTCGTACAATACTTTGGTCGGTTTGAACTACTACCTCATCAAATCCTAATTCATGAAGAATAAAACTATTAATTATATAATCATCTGCTTGAACTACTCTCACTATCTGCTCTCCTTCCCTAAATAGAGTAAAAGACAAGTCACAAAGTATAGTAACTTGTCTTTTACCTAGCAATTCAATTTATTTCTCTTCTACGTTAGCTGCTCCACCACCACTGATACATCTTCCTCCTGTTGGTGGACCTGCAACTGCTGTAGGTTTGCTTGTACCAGCACCTACTCCAAATTGGTTTTGGCTACCTTTTAATGTTAATGGTTGTTTTACACCGCCATTTTTAATTACTACCATAGTATTCTTCACCCCTTTCCTCTCCTATTCCAATATAAGGCATTATTCCAAAAATTTCAATAATATATTTCTGATAATTTAAAATTTTACGAAATATAATGTTAGGATGATAAAACTATGATTATCTTTGGGAAGAACGATCGACCAGTTTTTTAATAAAATTCCTTCATCCATACAAAAAAAGCCAGAGCGTTATACCTCTGACTTAGTTAGATTCTTTTTTAAATAGTGGACAAATGGATGATCGCTCCCATCTGTCTTCCTCGTACACATAAATAAACTTTGATTGACTTTTACGTTCTCCACAAAGACTCGGGAAAGTCTTCCTTGTGCCAATAATTCATCTACGCTACAGGCTGGTGCGAGCAATACACCAAAACCAGCCTCCACAACTTTCACTGATTCAGGTAAACCTTGCATTTGCAACCCGATTTTTGGCAACGGACAATTATGAGCATAGAAAATCGACTCTAATAAATCAAGCGTTGAACTACCTGGCTCTCTGTAAATGAAGTCGTGCTCGCTCACATCAAAAATGGATACCTCTTTATTAGCTAGAGGGTGTGATGGATGCACAACAAACCAAAAGGGAACGTCCATTAGTTTCTCAAAGTATAAATCTTCATGGCCAATGTTATTTTGCACAACAAAGCCAAAATCGCTTTCATAATTTAAGATGCGGCGCTCAACAGATACCACATTTCCTAACGATATATAGAGATCGACGTCTGGATTTTCCAATTTATAACCGGAAATGATGGAAGGCAAAATATAGTTCATTACGATATAGCTAGAAGCAATTTGCACTTTCTCCTTCTTCTCCAGAAATGTCTTCAATTTTTCATCAATCTGCTCTTCTAAATGAAATAAACGCAATCCTTGCTCATAAAGGAATTTACCTTCCGCTGTGAGTTGAATTCCTCTCCCTTTGCTAGTAATTACCTTGATTCCTACCTCCTTTTCTAGCTTTCGAATCTGAGCTGTGACAGCAGGCTGACTAATATGTAGCAGTCTCGCTGTTTCGGTTATGCTTCCGAGTTTGGCGACATTCGTAAAAATGCGCAGCGTATGTAAATTCATTTATTCACCCACTCATAACTTTAATTTATGAATACACAAAAAAGATATATTTGTGTTAAGAATAGTATAGCAGTAATGTAAACGTAGAGAAAAGATGATTGGAACCTGTGCTTTTGTGTATGAAATTGAAGGGATTACTGTTTCTGTATTTCGAAAAAATACATATCAATGTAGCTTTATAACCTAAGTATTTCCTACCTCTTTTATCTACTATGTCGAATAAGGCGATCCTTCTTGTTATTCCTATATAAACGAATGACTCCTTTGTACGGAAGAGACCTTTATTAAAAAAACTTAGTAAAGCATGAACCCATCAAATGATTTTTAAGATAAAGGAGGAAAAAACATGTCTGAATCAATTATTCAAGGCAAAGAACCGATTTACCAACGAGGAATCTTTACTTTTAGTGGTTCACACCTTTTAAATGATCTCGTTACCACAGGAATGGTACCGGCATTGGTTGTGTTCTACAAAAATGCGTTTCATCTCAATTATACCCAATCGACTTTAGTGGTTTTGATCTCTTATTTAACGTCATCTATTTCTCAGCCGCTGTTTGGTGTGTTTGCAGACCGAAAGCCTAGAGCTTGGCTGTTATCACTCGGGTTGTTCTGCTCCATTATGGGGCTTGCTTTGACCGCCATAGCACCATCTTTTCTTTGGCTACTTCTATTTATTGCGATTTCTGGACTTGGCTCTGGTGCGTTCCATCCAGAAGCATCACGGGCAACCCACCTTGCGTCCGGTACGAACAAGAGTCTCGCTCAAGCTATTTTTCAAGTAGGTGGAAATTCAGGACAAGCTTTAGGACCATTGGTTGTTTCACTGTATATCATTCATTCAGGAATTCACGGACTGCTATGGCTCATTCCTGTCGCCATCTTATCACTTGGATTAACCGGACAGATTTTACCGTGGTTAAATCACAAACTAGAGTCTGCTAAACTCGATAGTAAAAAACAACTAAAAGGAAACAACAACTACGTAGGAGCCATTCTGCTTTCCTGTGTCATCATCCTACGTTCGTGGTGTCAGATCGGCGTTGTGGTCTTTTTGCCATTTTATCTGCACGACCTGTCGATCCAACAGGCTGAAATTCTAAGTTTCGTTTTTGTCGGGGCTGGCGCTCTTGGAACATTCTTTGGGGGCGTTTTTGCAGATCGACTTGGCATGAAGCGTTTACTAGTTGGCTCTATGCTAATTGCTACGCCGTTTGCCCTCGTCTTTCCCTACGTAGATGGAGTTTGGTCAGTTCTTGTTTTACTCGTATTCGGATTTAGCGTCCTTTCTTCCTTCTCCGTTAGCGTTGTTTTCATGCAGCGCATGCTTCCCAAAAACATTGGTTTAGCTTCCGGTCTTGCGATTGGGTTTGGTGTAGGAGCAGGAGGAATTGGTTCTGTTTTTATGGGGAAAATCTCGGATATCTTTGGTGTGACAACCGTGTTCACGATTCTCTCCATTCTTCCCCTTGTCGGCGCTCTTATTGCTGTCTTTTTACCGAACGATCGAAAAGAAAAGAAACAGGTTGCCTGATGAATCATTAGAAACCGGACAACGCTTTTCTTGCTCCTCATTAATTAGCCCCTCGTTTATGACAAACGGGGGCTTCTTTATGTATTTATCATGTGGTCTATTTAGAAGAATTCCTTGTGGTAAAAGAACAAGATTACGTAAAACGCTCTTTGCAGCGAAAGAAATTACTGTGCTAGAGATTTCTGAAATACAAAATATACCATTTTATGATATGATGAAGAATATAAAAATCGATTTTAAAGGAGTTAGTGGCAGTGAAAAAAGAGAAAAAATCTGAGATATGGCAATGGGTGAAAAGCATAGGGATCGCTGTCATCGTTGCTTTTATTCTTCGAAGTTATGTATTTGCTCCAACTATAGTCAATGGGAAATCGATGGACCCAACTTTACATAGCAACGAAAGATTAATTCTTTCAAAAATCGGTGATCTCAAGAGATTTGACATTGTCGTTTTTCATGCCCCAGATGGAAGAGATTATGTAAAAAGGGTGATCGGATTTCCAGGCGAAACCGTTGAAATAAAGAATGATACTTTGTTTATAGACGGCAAGGCGTGTAAGGAAGCCTATTTAAAAGAAGGCAAAAAGGCATTTGCGAATAAATATGGGAAAGCACGTAAATTTACCGAGGATTACCCTCAAATAAAAGTTCCAAAGGGAGATTTATTCGTATTAGGTGATAACCGTCCCGTTAGCGACGATAGCCGAAGTATTGGACCGATCTCTCAAAGTAAGATAATAGGAAAAGCAAAATTATCCGTCTGGCCTTTAAAAGATGTTGGGCTTGTGGGCAAATAAAGAAGACGTATATTTAGAGGGCTTCTCCCATCAAAAAACACAATACTTAAATCTAAAAACGCTGTTAAATACCCTAGACAGCGTTTTTTCATTCCTCTTGAAAAAATCTTTTTAATACATCTTTGGTGCTATTTTCCTTTGGCGTTAAAACGAATCGGGAATACAACTCGGTTCCCGTTTTGAATTCCTCATCGAGCAATTCGAAGCAATCAAGGACTTTTACGAGCTTCCAGTACACTGTTTGATCATACTGATTTTTGTAGTGGTGCTCATTTTCATAGCCAATTTTTTCACCAAGAGCTATAGCTTCTTCAGATGAAACCGCTTTTACCAATAGATGGCTTTCTTCATAAACATTATTGGATGAGTCATACTCTTTGTCTAAATTAATTGGTTCTCCTTCAATGACTGATTCATATAAAAGAGCAACTGTGAACCACTTTGGTTTTTCACCAGACACGTTAAATCTCCCTCTACTTTTGAGTTTTAATATGATTAATTTCTTTGATTTTTCTATATACCACCGTATCTTCTGCTACATACGTAGCGCCAGAACATAGAGAATTTTAGCCTTTAGGAGTATTACCTTTCATATGATGAATTGGCTCATACGCCTCCCATTTTAACGATAGAAGCTATTTTCTCCATGCTTCTTTTCAATCGCTTCATCCCACAACATGAAAATCTGTTTTAATTCCTCCGTTTCAATGAGACAATGGTCTTCTTCGCCTTCTTCAGCATATTCAAATATAATGTTGGTCACCTCATAGTTTACTTCCATTGTGCAGACATTCCCCGTTATTTCTTCATAGGAAGATTCTTTCGAAAGGACTTTATTAATTACTTCCAGCCAAATTCCTGCCCCTCCTTCTTGTATATCTGATGTCACTAAATCATGAACTAAAAAAATTTGGTCTGGTACATCAATAGTAAGAAAACCCATTTCGTGCATATAAATGCTAATGTCATACTTCATATAGTTACCCCACCTTTCTTGAATACGAGAAAAGTCTATTTTGCTTTTACAACCAAATTTTTTCTTTATGTACTTCTTTTTTAATTCCCCTATATTTTCTTATGCCTATATCAGTTGCTTGCTCTATACTTCCTTTCAATCGCTTCATCCCAAAGCATAAAAATCTTTTTCAGTTCGTCTGTTTCAATGAAGCAGTGATCTAATTCTCCTTCCCAAGCATACTCAAATACAATTTTAGTAACATCATATTTGATCTCCATCGTACAAACATTACCGGTGATTTCTTCGTATGAAGATTTCTTCGAAAGAACTCGGTTAATTAACTTAAGTCGTAAGCCTGATGTTCTTTCCTGTACGTCAGATTGCCGGTCCACTCCAGGTAATGGTTCATTCAGCAGTCATTTTACATGATCTATCATAACCCTGATAAACCATTTTGTTCTGTCTTCATCCATATTTCTCATACCATTTTTTAAAATGAATTTTTGAACAGCTTCCCACTCTGCTAATTTAGTAATGGACTCTAACTCTACTCGCAATTTTTTGCGATTCTCAATACTTTCATCTGAGTTAAACTCAGTAATAACTTTTTCTAATTCACTGTAGTCGGCACTCATATTAAAATAACATTCAAGGAAGTACTTAAACATTTCAAACGTCAATTCTTTATTTAACATCATTTCACCTACCAAACTTAATTGATGACAGGGAAAAGCGATTAACACTTTACATCCCAACTTACTAATTGTATCTCAAATTAAGGTTGCATATTATTTAATCAGCGCAACTATTAGATGTCAGGTAGAAGCCGTACATTTTAAACCCATTTAGACCATGAAAAAGCATAAAAAGTAGTAGCTGAATTAAGGTCAGTTGCTATTTTTGTGTTAGGACTTTTGAAAATATGGTTTTCTTACATTGTAAAAAAGGATCACCAAAGGATGTTCATTTTCATCAAGCTGAATTTTATCAAATCGTCTTTTTCCTAAACGTCGGTCAATTAACGAAAAGGCTTTATAGATAGGATTGTTAGAGGCGAATGCTTCCTCGTAAGGTGTGTTTATATAATTCCATAGGTTGCTAGTAATGTAATAGGTGTCGTGTATACCTAGTTTTAAAAGCTCTTCAGCCCTACTAGATTTTAGCTGTAGATTAAAAGATTCTTTATAGAACTCGTAGCTGTTTGCAACCTCTTTATCAGATTCACTCGGAAACGGAGCCGCTAACCAATGGTAAAAGCCTCCGCCAAATATTTTCTCTCCATCTAATGTTATCCATACTTCATCAGCCTTATCGTGAGCATTCCGATAAGATGTACAGTGAATATCAATTCTATCTTTTAATTCAGGTGTGATAAACTCTTTTATTTTCTTTCGTAACTTTGACCACATCATATTTTAAAATCCTTCCTATATGTCAATCTCACACTGGGTTTCAAATAAGCTTATTCTCATAAACATCATGATCTATAATTCCAATCTCATATTTCATCATTATTCCCCTAGTTACTAAACTTCCATTTCTTCGCCAACTTATAAAAAGTGGTTTTCATCCTATGTAACTTTAGTGAGAAATCGCTTGAACAACCGTAATCTCTTTGTTTTTTCATCGTTGCTATACCTCTCACAAATCCTACACAAAAAAGCTATTTAAATAGTTAGCTGCTTACTGTATGATGTATAATCAAAAGGGGTGTTTAAAATTGGAAAAAATTGATCTGTTATTAAAAATTATAACTACAATAAGTTTATTGGTTATTGCTGTTTTTTTAGTGAAAATTAGTGGTCAGTTAAGTGAACACATTGATATTTTTTCAGCACTGCTTAACGCATTAGGAACGAGAGAAATGTAATGTGAAATAAACGTACACCGCTATGCGGTGAACTAATGTGGAAGCCTCGCAGACAAAAAGCTTGTAGGCTCCCTTACTCCCCCTTTAAGTTTCCTGCATGATGTAAATCCACCCTTGTTTTCTTAAAGTCCTCATTGAAAGTTTTGTCCCTATTTTCACATGGTAAATTCATTCATAAGCAGCAATCCTCATCACTTGATCCTGATCGTGGAAGGCTATACATAGAGGGATGTTAACGCTCAGTTTTTCAGTTGCTGAAATAAAGGCCATAATTGTTCTAGTTATTAAGTACAACGTAATTCCCGCTTCATCTTCATCTTCCAAACCACCAATATTTATGTAGATATCACTAAAAGGCTTACACGAAGGGTCTTCAAGGTAATAATCCCAATTTGATGCCCAATCGTCACTTTCTTTCTCTAGAGGTTCATAATCTAAACAAAAATAAAATGCCCCTTCCCATGAATTATCCATGTCGTACTCAAAATAGATCGCTTTTACACCTTGATCTAAATTAGCCAAATCTCTTTCTAATTTCATTCTTAAATCAGAAGTATAAAGTGATAAATCTAAATCTTTAATTGCATTTGCGATGAATTCCCCTGATAACTTTGCACAAACCAAGTGGTATTTTTCGTCTATATCGTTAGGTTTCATAGATAACAGATCCATTTGCAATTGCTCAATATGCGAGTAAAACAAATCCATTTTGATTTTCCCTTCTTCAATAAGAAGTTAAATTGATACATACGCTTAATGGATCAAAAGCCTTCGGTTGGATGAGATTGTAAACACAGTATACTTTAATGAAAAACTTTTGGAAACTAGAGAAGCAGTAGAATCATTGCTAATAAAATAGAACTGAGAAAAGCTATTAACCACTACTTAAAAAGCGGCAACTCATGTAAATGAACGGCCGCTTTTGATAGGATGTTCTAGAATTGGCAGCGAATATTAGCACACTATGATGAAGATAGTGTTTGGCAGACGCGCATAGTACCAGTACGCACAATCATTATAATTCGCAATTTTTCTTTAAAACAATCGCTAACTCCACTACTTAGTTTAACACAAACATACGTTTGTGTTAAAGTCTTTAAAAATGAATTCTCTCCTCAGATAAAAAAGATTTTTTGCTATTATAGTAAGCTTGTTACGTATAACGTGATAGGAGCGAGTGATCCTTGTGTACAAGCGATAACGATGACCATCATTAACAACGAACAACACACCGTAGTAATGCCCAAAACGAAATATATTGTCTCTTTTAATCTCCATTTTTGATTTACTCGAGTTCTCTTTATTAATGTCGTCCAAATAACTTTAGAAAGTAAGACAAATATAATTAACAGCACTCCACAAATAATGGCTTTTGTAGCGAGAAACCTCTCTTTTTCATAAATATGTTCGACCAGCATAGGTGGCATCTTTTCACTTCCTAATACAATCCATTCACTAATCGTATGTCGCAATTCGTTCATCTTGGAGTCTCCTTCTCTTCTTTTAAATCCTATTTAACTAATAACGAAAATCCATGTACGGGATCTAACACGTTTGTTGTATTTGCTACTACAATAAAAAGCATGAACAGTGCCACGCAGCTACTTAATATCCCAAAATAAAAGTACACCTTTTTTTCAAAGCCCCATTTTAAAGGATGGAGCTTCGGTGTACGCTTAAATTTCATTAGAAAGGTAATACTTAACCCTCCAAGTAGTAAGACCCACAAGCCACCAAATACAACCATGATGAAATGATATCGAGTATAATCTTCTATTAATATTGTAAGAGCTGGATTAGCCGAATTGGATGTAATCGCTTCATTTAACGTACGATGTAACGCGTTCAATTATTTCTCCTCCCTCATTCTTGTTTTTTAAATTTTTCTTGCATCTTGTTTTAAAATCGAATGTCCCTATCGGATAAGATCGTTTCCCTAAACAAACTATAGCAATCAAAAGTAAAATCTGAGTAAACATACCATCCATTCAAAGTAAAATTTGCAGCAGCTGTCTCAACCTCGTTATGCACACTAAAAAAGCCTCCCTAATTAGGAGACTTAATGATTTAAAGGAAATGTCAGCTCAATGCATGTTCCCTCATTTAATTTGCTTGTTACATGTATCTCACCATCGTGCGCTTTAATTAACTGCTGGGAAATTAACATACCAAGACCAGTTCCTTCCGATTGGTGTTCGGTCGTACCACCTCGGTAATACTTCTGAAATAGGCGTTCTTGTGTTTGCTTATCCATACCTATTCCGTTATCTCTAATCATGACTCGCAGCTGGTGATCGATCGTTATTGAAAGAGTGATCGTTGTATCGGGAGGATTATGAATCACCGCATTTATTAGTAAATTGTATAAAGCACGCCTCAACAACTTAGAGTCAAACGCAAATTGAATATCCTCTTGAGACGTTAAAAAACGCAAATGTTGTTGCTGTGAACGTGGATCATTTGCAACTTCCGCAATAATCCTTCTTGCAAACTCAACAAAATGCTGCTGTTCTTTATGTAATGGAATTTTTTTATCATCCATTTGAAAAGAAAGATTTAAATCATTGATTAACTCTTCCAAATGCAGAGATTTCTTTTGTATTTCTAGAATGAATGTGTTCCTTTCTTGATCACTCCATGTGTACTCGCTTTCTGCCATCATCGTCGAGTAACTTTTAATATAGGTCAAAGGCGTTTTTAAATCATGTGAAATACCTGCTGCCCACTCTCGCTTAAATTCATTAAGCTTCTCTCTTTCTATTTCATTCTCCTGTAAAACATCCGTCAATTGCTCCATATGATTAAATACTTCTTGATACAACATATATGGTCTTTTTAATTTCTCGTTTTTCTTAATTTCAGAAGCCTTGCGCATTGATGCTTGATATTCTTCATGATTTGCCAGGTGTTTAATCCAATTCATGACATAAATGAGCGGCTTCCCTATATACCAAATAAAGAAAACAACATATAAAGAAAGGCTAATGAGAATAAATAGGGTGATAAAGATGATGTTTTCCTTAAATTTGTCCATTCCAAGCACAGGAGGCGTATTATAAGTAAACACCATTAGAATAAAACCAAGCGCTGACAAGACTATGCTCATGACCAAAAAGCGAGTTAATATGTATAAACCTATTCGTAAATAAAGTTTCATTCCCCTTCTCCTTTTGAAGGAGGAATAAATTTATACCCAATTCCCTTTAAATTAATAATGATTTCTGGCTTTTTGTAGTTAATCTCTATTTTTCTTCTTAACTTTGAAATATGCATGACAACCGTCTTTTCATCACCAAAAGAGGCATCATTCCATACACTTTCATACAACTGATTGAC
Source organism: Priestia koreensis (assembly GCF_022646885.1). Taxonomy (GTDB): domain Bacteria; phylum Bacillota; class Bacilli; order Bacillales; family Bacillaceae_H; genus Bacillus_AG; species Bacillus_AG koreensis_A. The sequence continues at coordinate 2,181,071 of NZ_CP061868.1, forward strand.
AGTAAAAATCCGGTGAGGATGCTCGCAAAAAAAGATAAGCAGCTCAAATTCTTTTGCAGTAAATCGAATGTCCTCGCCTCTTACCAATACTTGTCCTTCATCTTTTTTTACAACTAACCCCTCATAACTCCATACCTGTGATTGAACAGCACGATTTGTTGTATATACGCGCTGTCTACGTAATTGGGCATTGATTCGAGCCATTAATTCTAATGGATTGAATGGCTTCGTAATATAATCATCGCCACCAATTCCTAACCCTGTGATTTTATCCAAATCACTAGAGCGAGCGGTCACAAATAATATGGGAACCTCCGTGTATTGGCGAATTTGATTGCACAGGTGAAATCCCTCTACATCAGGAAGCATAACATCCAATACAATCAGGTCATATTCTGAAGATCGAACGAACTCCAAGGCCGCTTTTCCATTCATGGCTTTTTCAATTTGGAGGTATCCTTCTTTTCTTAATAAAACTTCGTATATATCTAAAATCCCTTGTTCATCATCCACTAAAAGGATTCGTTCATCTCTCATTTCAGATTCATCCTTTGATTGCATATATTCACATACTTATGTTGTAAATTTATATTTGTATCTTTTTGCATTGTCTTTCTGATGGTCTATCTGTCATCGGAGTAATGATACCATAAAAAAAGGCTATTAAATATTTCTTTTTATCCTTAAAACAAGACTTGTAAAAACAGTTACTTTTAAGTGAGAAGCTAATGATCGAAACATCCACTAATATTATTATAAACTGAATATGTGCGTAATATCTTACTCGAAAATGATTTGTGTGGCATTCTCTCATTTTAACAAATTATCTAGTTTCTCCCCCTGCAATCATCCCAATGTCTATATTTATTTTTTTATCACTTTTTTTATCGTATTTAAACAAAAAGACCCGAAATTTGCTAAAATTAGTTTTGTTGTGAAAATAATGGAGGTAACTTATGGATCTCGATTGTTTATCTGTATTAGCTTAATAGGTTTTTGGTTATTGATATATTTCTTTATTTCTTTGTGCATAACTAACCTTTGAATTATTACAAATGATAAACAAACAAAAACCAAACATATTAGAATAACTGTTGCTTAAATGCTGCATCACTAAGCAATGATTAGGTGTATTAAGACGATACAATTACTGCTTGTTCAGTTGTACGAAAAGATAGTTTCTGCAATCATGAATGAAAATTTAGTAGGAAAACTCTTTTTCACGCATACAATGACAGCGGATATGGTTTGGTATCAATTTCATTAGTTGCAATAAGAGATCGGTACACTAGATACAAGGACTGCATGTTAGACTTTAAGACATCTAAAATTGATAAAGTATTTGAGTGACTTTTACAAGGAGAATAGTGGAATTTTGGGGAAAATCATATTTTTAATTGCAGTAGTAATTTTAGGTTTTGTTTGCACGTGGATCGCAATTTTTGGAAAAAAGAAAGATGTTAAATCTGCTGGTACAAGCATCCCAACAGATTTTGCGGACGTTTTTTTCATGATTTTGTATAGAATGTTCCCATCATTTTTGAGAAGAATAGTTTTATTCTTATTAGGTGCCGGTGGTGTAGTTTTCGCAATCTACGCATTGATTTATCTAAAATAGGCGAGCCCTCACTTCAAACAGCTTGCAAGATCGTTAAGTGGAGGATAGTTTAATAAATTACGCCTTACTTTGGTAACTCCTTTTTGAGGAATGTTGATATGAACAAACGCATGAAGTACACGCGTTATTTTATTGCTTTTCTAATACTGAGCGGAGGAAGGACTTCTGTTTCATTTGTTGCTGCCGGTTCAGTTGTAATAAAGGATGTTCCAAGTAATGTGCTTGTGGCTGGAAATCTAGGGAAAAAACTAAGAGATATTTAATTTCTCGTAATGTAATAATGTTTAAAAAGAACCAATTCAACTAATTGGTTCTTTTTGGGATGTGACACAATACGTTTGGGCGCGTCTTATCAACTTTAACGTAGTGGATGCGACCTTAGTTCTTCTTTGCGATCTCTCTTCACCTACCCCACCAAATTAGGTTATTTGTATTATGTATATTTATAGTATTTTATGTTGATTTTTAAATTCTTCTTCAAGCCTATCAAAGTATTTTAACTTTGTATGTACTTTCTCAAAAGCCTTATCCAATTGTACTTGTTGTTCTTTTAAGACTTCTAGATGATTAAATAAAATAGACCGTCTCAAGTCAAAAGTATCTTCACCGTTAACAGTAAGTGTGATGATTTCTCTAAGCTCATTGACTGGCATACCCGTTATCTTTAAACATCTAATAAATTCTAACCACCCAAGGTCTTCTTCTCGAAAAATACGATATCCATTTTCTCCTCTTTTTACAAAAGGTATTAACCCTTCTTTTTCATAAAATCTTATGGTATGAGACGGTATGTTCATCATCTTTGATACCTCATTAATATTATACTCTGTCATAAATCAAACCTCACTTATGAGTTTATTCTTGTATTGTGTTAACAGTATAAACATTAGAGTGTACTTTAACGCAAATGCTAAACCACCAAACAGGATATTAATGGAATATAACTAGGTATTAAAGCTTATTTTTAAGACTTTGAAGTATACTTCAAGGTTTATCATTCAATCCAATAGAGAAAGAAGTAGATTAGAAGCTTCGGCCAGACTTATCATTTTTCAACCTAAGGTTTTGGCAACCTGCAAAATCAAAGAACTTGTGATAACTATCAAATCTGTCTGGACTTTTCATAAATTTACCCTACTCTTACGGTTAGTACGGGTAGCGTTCAAAAACGAGAGGAGAATATTTTATGTCAGAAAAACGTCAACTTGCAATAATTACTGGAGCATCATCTGGACTTGGTCTTGAACTTGCAAAACAATTTGCACACAATGGTTACGATATAGCGATATCTGGATCAAGCGATCGAATTTTTGAAGCAGCTACGATTATTCGCGATCTAGGAGTAGAGGCTTATCCTCATAAAGCCGACGCGGCAAAGTACGATGGAGTCGAAGATTTTTGGAACTTTGTAAGTGAATTGAATCGGCCAATTGAAGCTGCCGTTCTTAACGTTGGTATAGGTCTTGGAGGAGCCTTTGCTGAAACAGACCTTGAGGATGAACTAAGGCTCATCTCTATTAACATCTCTGGTACAGTTCACATGGCAAAACGAGTAGTAAAACACATGCTTCCAAATGGTAGAGGTAAAATACTTATTGTTTCATCCATATCTGCGACGCAACCAACTCCTTATGAGACTGTGTACGGTCCATCAAAAGCATTTGGTTTTTCATTTGCAGAGTCTCTGCGTGAGGAGCTACGAGGAACAGGAGTTACGGTCACAGCTCTACTGCCTGGGGCAACAGATACGAATTTTCATTCGAATGCGGGAATGGATTCTAGTGAAATTGGCTCTTCAGAGAAAAATGATAAAGTTCTTGTTGCTAAACAGGGCTATGAAGCACTGATGAACGATGAAGATCATGTCATAGGCGGCGACGAAGAAACAAAACAGAAAGCTATAGAGAATCGAACTACTCCTGAGACAGTAAAAGCCGCTCGTCATGCTAAACAAGCGCGTCTGCAAGACTGAGTGTAATTTATCAAAAGTGCATCTCGCATACGATGTACGTAAAAATAAGAATTGATGAGTAAGCATATTCTTTAAGGGCTACACCTAATACACTGCTTTAAAGTAATAAACAAAACGATGCGGAGCAATAATCAAAGTCTAATTTCTCATTTCTGTTAATGAGAAATTAGGCTTTTTTGAGAGTTTCTTCATTATCAAATACGCTTAGTTGAAGTGCTAGAGAACGTCAAGATCATAAAGCAAAAGAGATCATCCTTTATGATGTTAAAAATGGGAAATGACTCAAATAAGCGCCTTCCACTTTATTAATTAGTAATCCGTATTCAAATTTGTTATTGATGTAATGAACAAATTTGTCTAAACTCTATCTATTCTTTAAACAGATTGGAGTTCGTATAGGATTATTAATTAAATGCCTTACTCGCTGCAATTGCGAGAAGTATGATGATCCCTGAACATACAATTGGTACTGCAAACAGAAGAAATGTGCGCCATGCGCTTTTTGAATGTTTCCATTCCTTTTCAAAAGAAGACCAACCACCTGTTAGGAACATACTCCAAAACAGACTACTCTTGTTCTTCTCCCCTTCTATTTGTTTCTGATCGGCATCTTTTTTTATCATGTATCCCCCACCCCTTGTAGAATTCCATGACTATAGTTAGAATTTTTCTTACAAGCATTTTCTTAATAATAATTGTTTATTTATGGTAAGTAAATTATTATCAGCAATCTAGACGAGAAAAAAAGAGTATCTAGCTCAGTTATGTCAAAGCATTGTGAAAAAATCCTACGTTCCATAGGACAAACTTGGTAAAGAAGAAATAGATTTAAAAATTTGTACAAGTAAGTAAAACCCCTCAAAAATGTACTTTATTTATCATTTCAATTAAAAAATAAGGTGCACTATAAATATAAATCTCCAGTCGGATTCCGGGGATTTTTACATATAGAGGATAAAAAGAAAAAATACAAAGAGATTTCGGAATGATCTGTTCCCTATAGAAATAAAGCACAAACAACCCACTGATGGATGACAGCGGGTTGTTTGTGCTTTTAATTTTAAAAACCTATCTAAGCTCCTGCCCCTCCGGCAGCTCCAGCTGGCTTTCTTTGACCTAGTTCCTGATCTAGAATAAAAATAGCCGCAGCATTGTTTTGGGCGAGCCGCAGGCGATCAACAATTGTTTGTGCCTGAGCTTCTTCGTCAACTTGTTCTCTCAAAAATTCTTGTATAATAATGAGTGTTTGCTGATCATTTACCTGGTTAACATACTCATAAGCTTTACGATAAGAATTCGTTACAAATTTTTCATGTTCTAATACTCGTTGAAATGTTTCTAATGGTGTACCATACTCACTTGGCTGTGCTGGCAAAGCACTTAATTCAACGGTGCCTCCGCGATCAACTAAATAATCAATCAGTTTTAACATATGCGTCCTTTCCTCTGCTGATTGAAGTCGTAGCCAGTTACCCATCCCTCTATAATTCAATTTATTCATGTAGTTTGACATGGCTAGGTACAAGGTTGATGACACGTGTTCAATTTGAATTAAATTATTGATTAATGTTTGAACTTGCTCGTTAATCATTGTGGCTTTCCCTCCCCATACTTTTACAATTTAAATTCACTGTCATATTATTCGAATGTATTATTAGACATTCATAAACTGTTGAGGAAGTACTAGATAAATATCTAGATTTACATTTGTAGTGCGCTGTTTATGACGTTATAAAAATTTTACACTTGTAGATAAAACAGCTAGTACGTTAAGTGTTAGTCACATGATGAATATATCTGCAACTATCTATTTGTTTCACTTATCATCACCAAAAATAATAAAGTTGAACTAGGAATTAATCCAATCATTCTAGAATAGTACGAAGGTAAATGTAATAAATGGGGGGACTAATTTGGTATTTGTTGCAATATATACGGTTGGTAGACTAAAGCATTCAAATGAACATCCCGCCTCTCGTGAGTTTTTTGAAGTGGGGCATGAGGTAATTAAACAGGCTATTAAAACTGGCCACCTTTTAAAAGAATTTTCGCCTAATCGAGTACGTTTGCCTGAGAAATTTATTAAAGAAGAAGGAGAACGTATTCTCACCCTAACAGTGTGGAAAAGCATTCAATCCCTATATGGTTTTACCTATTCAGATCAACACATGAAAGCTCTTGGAAGTAGAAACAAGTGGTTTGGATCTCTTGAAGAAAGACAGCCTAATTATGTAGTGTGGTGGACCGATAAGGTGACAGATGTTTCATGGAGAGAAGCTTTTAAGAGGTATGATTTCTATATTCAAAATGGACCAACTCCTTTTGCATTTGACTTCAAGCACGTATTTGATGAATTTGGTGAGAGATCCGAACTTAAATGACAGGGATAATTTCCACACTTTGAATTGGAAGCAGGTCCTTATTCGTTTAATAAGTGTTGCAACATCAAAAAAACGTGTTAAAAAAGATCTTCTGATGATCCTTAGTTTCTCCTCTTCCCTCTTGATCGAGGAGAGACTTTTCCGTTTTCAAGAATTTACGTATCTTCGACATCACGGATGAATAGCGCTTTTCTAGCATACTAATTCCCAAAGTATGCTTCTGAGGGTTGTTTATGGTGGTATCTGTCACAGCTTGAGTCAATCTGCTATGATAATAGAGAAATTAATTGATAGCGATTACATAACGAAGGAGGATCTTTATGGGATCACGAATTATGCACGCCATTATCGGCTACAAGGTCATGGCAAATTTACATATTGAAGATAACTATTCTTTTTTGGTAGGAAGTATTGCTCCTGATGCGGTGTTTGAGTCCGAACTAAAAGCCGCCTCTCACTTTTTTGTTGGGAATGAAGCCGATTTTTCAAGAAGTGTTGATTATGAAGGATTTCTAAAAAAATATGATTTCTATCTGCCTCAGCATCAAGATTATCTATTAGGCTACTATACTCATTTAATTGCGGATGACATTTGGCTACGAGGTTTTTATCTTCCATGGCTAAGAAACCGTATGCAAGCAGAGCACCAAATTCATTCCATGTATCATCGAGATTTTCAATTATTAAATAGTAAACTTCTCCATCATTATGAGCTGAGTGATCATTTGCAATCTCTTTTTGAACTGAATAAGGTCATTCCAAATTTGGACGAAGTACCTTTTGAACGAGTGAAAGAATTTATTCCCTTTGTAGTAAATGATATGACCGATTCGCTTTCTTCACTTACTGAAGAACTACAGGTATTTACCTTTGAGCAAATTATAGGTTATGTAGAAACATCTGTTGAGGTGGCAACCCTTCGGATAAAATTACAATCAGAGAAAATAAGCTCTTCATGCTAAAAACAAAGCGAGTGATCATTGAGGAGACGTCATAATCAACATTGACCATTAACTTTAAGTGTGAAGATATTTCGATCGGAAATTCATCGCTTATATTTATGTGTTCACACAACTGAGGTTGGATTCACAATTCCATTAGAAACGGAGTAAGACCACATGATTGAAACATTTGTTCAGTATATGACTAAATTACAGCGCGAACGAACTATACGAGTTTACGTGCCAAATAACTACGAGTATTCGACCAAAAGCTATCCCGTGTTGTATATGCACGATGCTCAAAACTTGTATGATGACGATCAATCCTTTTTTGGTTCCAGTTGGCGTATGGAAGATTGTTTAGAAAAAAGTGGCCTGGAACTAATTGTAGTTGGTATTGATTGTAACCCAGAAGGAACAAAGCGCTCGGATGAATTAACGCCCTGGATCATTAGAAAAGATATTAATAAAGGGCTGTCTATTGATGAAGCCATCGATGTAGGTGGAGAAGGTGACGCCTACCTTGATTTTATCGTTCACGAATTAAAACCCTACATTGACAGCACTTATCGCACCATTCAAAGCGATACCGCAATGGCCGGAAGTTCATCAGGTGGTGTCATTTCGACTTATGCGATGTGTCGATACCCAAGCATTTTCACTCGGGTCGCTGCTCTTTCGAATGCGTATTGGTTATGTCAGCAAGAGATTGAAACGCTTTTAGAAGAAAGTGACCTATCTGATGTAAAACGCTTTTATTTTGACGTGGGAACGAACGAGCAAACCGCTACTTTCGGCTCTGATGTGTACCTCCATTCAAATCGTTCTGTGAAAGAATTGCTAGATCGTACGGATGTACCGCACCGTTTTGACATTATTGAAGACGCGGTTCATAATGAAATCGCATGGCGAGAGCGCTTTCCTGCTATTCTGCGTTACTTGTATGAAAAATAAGAAGAGGGAGATGGAACAAACTAGTTCCGCCTCCCTCTTTCTATAAAACGAACATACTTTTTTTTTATAAGTTCATGTTACTACGGTTAAACTAAAAGTAAGTTTTTGTGAAATGAATGTTATTGCTGAAAGCTCTCTTCTAAATTCCCATCGAGATAAATAAAATTGTGTTTACCTTCCGTGAATCCTTCCACAGAAACAATGTGTCCGTTTTTTTCGTAGGTAGGTATTTCTTCAATATCACCTTTTAATTTAATTTTTTTCCATCCAGCACGAGTAATGGCAATTTTGTATCGACTCGGCAATCCGTAATTGTCCATGAGGTCTGGCCCCCACTCATATTTTTCAAAGTTACTCTTCTTTTCTCCTTTTACCCACACTGCATGATTAGGAACTGGAAAGTCACCGTTATATTTAGAATTCCCATAATTCATAGGAAACAGGTCAATTCTGTAACACCACACGCTAATTACAACGACAAGCAGTACATAAAAAGTAATCCACCCAAATTTTTGTTTCTTGTTCATCTTTCTTCTCCTTACTTCACTAAATCATGATGATAACCATTCCAATTTTAACTTATAAACCCTCTTTTTTACAAAGATAAATAATACACATACTCAACAAGTAGAAAAGAATCTTGATCATTCTTTGAGGAAAGGAGGCATTTATTTGTATGGATACTCCCATTTCTAAGGTATATATTTACCTTCAAATCTTCATAAAAAGAAAATTTGAAATAAAACGTGACAAAGTTTCACAAGGAATTCGTTTAGTCATCCCCGAATATTATGTAGACAAAAGTGCAAATGGAGGAATTTTTTTGGCTTTTATTGCAATATATACAGTTGGTAGGTTAAAGAATCCAAATGAACATCCTGCCTCTCGGGAGTTTTTTGAAGTGGGACAGGAGGTAATTAAACAGGCTGCTAAGACTGGACATCTTATAAAAGAATTTTCACCGAATCGAGTACTTTTTCCTGAGAAAACCATTCAAGGAGAAGGAGAACCTATTCTAACATTAACAGTATGGAAGAACCTTCAATCTTTATATCGTTTCACCTATTCAGGTCAACATATGCAAGCCTTAAAAAACAGAAACAAGTGGTTTGGCTCTCTTCAAGAGAGACAACCTAACTATGTGGTATGGTGGACGGATAAGGTAACGGATGTTTCATGGAAAGAAGCTTTCAAGAGATACGACTTCTATATTCAAAATGGACCAAGTCCTTTTGCATTTGACTTTAAGCACGTATTTAATGAATTTGGTGAGAGATTCGAACTTAAGTAACAGAGGTAGTTTTCTGCCTTAAATAGGAGCGAAGTATGTCCTAATTTGATTAATGACTATGATAGACTCCCTTGTATTTAGCTTGCTACTTCGGACAAGTAGATAGGGCAAGGTTGTTATTATCATTAAGAACTGATATTCATACTAAGGGGAAATCCAATGGTTCATTTACTTACTCACTATTTACATAATTAATAGTATGAGCTGATTTCCTATTTTCGAGACGTAAACAGTCGCTGTTTCTTTATAGGAAACATGCAGATTTAAAACCGCCAATTATAATTATTTAACCAATAAACATAACGAGATAATTCGTATACTCATCTACAGTATTATTTGGGGTGAATATGAAAAATGGAGGTTTTCCCATGATTATAGAGGGGTTGTATGAAGCTCACTTACCAGTAAGCGACTTAAAACGTTCGATCGATTTTTATCGTGATCTGGGTCTTGAATTCGACCATATGATTAAAGATAAAGTCGCCTTTTTATGGATTGTGAAAGATAAAAGTTGGCTGGGGTTGTGGAAAGCAGAACAGGTAACACTTGACTATCACCCTTCCATCAAACATATAGCGTTTCAAGTATCGATAGAGGGATTAAAACAATCTGTTAACTGGATTAAAAGTAAAGGATATGAGCCTAGACAAGCATTTGGTTTTGAACCTGTTGAACCCTTTGTCATACCTCATAACGATTATGCTCATGCTAAAATTCATTTCAATGATCCTGACAACAATAGCCTAGAATTTATCTGCAAAATGGCCAATCCTAAACAGCTAACAGAAAAAATGTATTTGAGTGCGTGGGACGAAGCAAATAAGTGAAGATGACGTGTAATTATTGAACTCTTTAATCGTTAATGTCGCATGTTCAATGATCATTTTTTATCACCCTCTATTTAAAAAACGTCTAATTCCTTCAATTGTATAATCGTGATCCATTTGGGATGTGAGTCCTGCTACTGTAAGGGTTCCAATCACACCAATTCCTTTTACACGAATAGGAAATGCCCCGCCTACTGCTTGATAATCAGCAGAGGGAAGCAGAGAACTTTCATCATGAGTCGTTCCTTCTCCTTCAAATCTAGCAGCAATAAAATGAGAGCTTTTGTTATAGTGATCCACTACGCGCTTTTTGCGGTAGAGCCAAAATACATTCTCCTCCGATGCCCCCTCCATCAGATGAGTAAATAAAGGGACACGATTTCGCTCAATATGAACAGCGACTGATGTCCCCTGTTCCTTTGCGTAATTGACGACAATCGTACCCAGCTCCAGTGCATCATCATTCGTAAATGTTTCAAACTGTAACTGTTCTTCTAAACGTTCTAGTTCATTCAAATTCATGCGTATAATCTCCCTTAAAATAAATGTTGTTTTTTATCTAATTTATAATTAACTACGGCCAAAATGAACGCAAATGCCGCCATGATAGCGCCAATCCACGCTGTATCTAGATAGGTTAGATGAGTAACGGCTAGTCCCCCTAGTGCAGATCCAGAGGCAATTCCTACATTAAACGCAGATATATTTAACGCAGAAGCGATATCCTTTGCTGATGGTACTAACTTTTCAGCAAGTGTTAAAATATAGGCTTGAACACCAGGTGACATCATAAATGCGAATAGCCCCATTAAGACAATTCCTACTATACTTAATTTTTTACTTGGTAATAAAATCATCTCAAGCAGTAGTACGATCCCTTGGAGTACAAATACAACCCGTAGTGCACGTACTGGATGTTGATTTGCAATCTTTCCTCCTACTATATTCCCGATTGCTACAGCCACTCCGTATATTAAGAGCAATAAGGTAATGGTTTTGGAAGAATAGCCGCTTACTTCACGGAGAATCGGATCTAGATAGGTGAACAAAGAAAATGTCCCTCCAAAACCTAATGCTGTCATTAATAAAGCAAGTAGAATGCGTTTATTTTTAATCAACTCCCCTACATTCTTTAACGTTGGCGGAGCTGATTGATTTTCCACTTTTTCAACTGCAAGCATCGTGACGATAAGCGCAACAAATCCTAAACCAGCCACTACGGCGAATGTAGCACGCCATCCTAAGCTCTGCCCAATGTACGTTCCCAACGGAACTCCTGCAATGGTCGCTACGGTTAATCCCGTGAACATGATGGAAATGGCACTTGCCTTTTTATTTTCGGGCACACTATCCGTCGCTACTGTAGCCGCAATGGCAAAAAATACACCATGAGCAATGGCCGTAATCACACGTGAAGCTAGTAACACTTCGTAAGTGGCTGACAAAGCGGATAGCACATTTCCTATAATGAAGACACTCATTAAAATGAGTAAAAATCCTTTTTTAGGAATACGCCCTGTAAGAGCTGTGACAATGGGCGTTCCGACCGCAATAGCAATGGCATATCCCGAGATTAACGTTCCCGCTTTCGTAACCGATATAGATAAATCATCGGCAACTGTCTGAAGCAATCCTACGATGACAAACTCTGTTGTTCCAATAGCAAATGCGCTGACCGCTAAAGCAAATAAAGCGATATAGACTTTAGTTGTCATTTCTTTCATTTTTTACCCCTCCTCAATCTTGATACTTCTATGACAGCATGTTCGACACGTAAGAGCTGCACTGAATTATTTTTTTACTCAAGGACTTATCCATCTTTTTAGGTAAACGTGCTGTCGGACCTGAGATGGCAATAGCGGCTATTACCCCCTCATCTGTTAGAATAGGCGCTGCAATACAGCGTAACCCTACTTCTGTTTCTTCATCATCAATCGCATAGCCTTGCATGCGAATAACCTTCAAGTGTTCTTTTAATAAATGCAAGTCCACAAAGCTATTTTTAGTCTGTTGAATAAGCTCTAAATCCTTTAAAACACCTTCTAGCTTCTTCTCATCTAAAAAAGCAAGGATCACTTTTCCTAGAGCGCTAAGGTGAACCGGCGCTTGATCCCCGACCTCCGAGTGGGCGCGTACAGAATGAGGTCCGTCTATCACTTGAGCCGTTACGACATTTGTTCCATATAAAATTCCAACGTAAGATGTTTCTCCTACCTCCTGACTCAGCTGTTGTAAAGGAGGTACGGATAACCAGTTTGTTTTTATACTATAAGAAGTGGACAAAGAAGCCATCTTATTAGTAAGGCTGTAATAATGATTAACTTTCTTAATATATCCCATCATCTCGAGCGTATAAAGAAGTCGAAAAGCGGTTGATTTATTAAAAGAAAATGTTTGAATAACGTCCTGCAATGTCATATCTTGATTTTGTAAACCATCTAAAATAATGAGCCCTTTTTTTAAAGTAGCTACTTCATATTGCTTCAACATACATCCCTTCTTTCGTAAGATCTTACGTTGCTTATAGTAATGTCCTGGATACGTAAGATCAACTATTGATAAAAAATTTCTATTATCGAAACTTTTTAAGGGTATAAATCAACAGCCAATAGAAAAAATCTTATACGCTAAACGTCTCTCACATTCATAAATATGAAAAGGAGTTTATGCTTTCTTCGTCGTCAACCTCCGACTTGCAAGATTAAATTCCATATGTATTATTTTGAGTATATTCTGTCCTTTCATTCCTTGTTTGGACATAGTAGCGCGCAGTTACCTAGACTCACTACTTCAACTAATTAATAAACATAAATAACACGTTCTATATTCAATATAGAACGTGTTATTTGTATAAACTATTTATGCCGAATTAGACAGTGGAACCACGTATAAAAACATCAATTAAACAGCTTGATAAAAATGTCTGTTTTTATTTCTTTATCTGTTTTATAGTATTTTTCATCAATTTTAAGGATCTTTCCGAATACGGTAATGATCGTCACTTTTTTATTTCCATCGCTTAGTTTCAGACGATAATTGTATCCTTTTACGGCTGCTTTTTTAATTGGCTTCATTTTAATGTCATTTAAGTACTTTTACTTTCTCCTATAAACTTCTCTAACTTATTTGAAAAAGAATGGTATAATCTTCATTGATTTGAATTGTTTAGTGGTTACATAGGCAAACTGAATCAATCTATTCAAAACAAAATAAAAAAGGGAGTAACATTTTATGAACAAAATTGCATTTCTTTTCACACTTCTTTCTTTAACTCTTTCTGTTGCCGTTCGCTCGGTTCTTCGTGCAAACGGTATTCATACTTTTATAAGCGAAAGTGTAATTGGACAACTATTAATCTTCTTGGTCATTCAATTATCGCTTTTGTTCATGTTTAAAAAGAAGTTCGGAAGGCCAACACATTAATTCAAAATATACGTAGATCCCAAATTGAAGCAATTGATAAATAAAAAGCAGACGCACATGCGAGTACGTCTGCTTTTTCCAAGGTCAATAAATTTCTATCCACTACAATCACACCATTTAGATATTAATCTATATAATTTTTCAACATCCGCTTTTTATAAATGTTTTGACATAATCTATGTTAAGAAAAAGCGGTTCTTTGGGGTAACTAGTATAGTGGAACGCTTCCTTCACTTTACTCATCATCCCAGTCATCTTCTTCTGATATCATGACAATAAATTCCCGCAAATTAGGTGCATATTCTTCTATTTCTCCATCTTCGTGATACCAAATATAAATTTCATCCCCCATTCGTCCATCGCAAACTTTCATGCACAAACAATCTCCTGATCCATCATCACCGATTGCAATAAGATCTTTCGACATGTAATCTACTCTAACTTCTCCATTTTGCCTTACGATATCATCCCACGTTTTCTTGAGATTTGTAGGATCTTTGATAGGGTAAAGTACCCAATCACCTATTTCAGGATTATTGACGACTTTAAAAAGTTCTTTGTACTGTTTTGGAAAAGTGACACCTAATTGTTTTTCCGCTTCCTTTATAGCCGCTTCTCCTATTCCTGGTTTCATGTTGTTCAATAAATCTTTGATATCTTCCATAGGAATCAAACCTTTTATGTTGTTTATTAGAATGGCTACTAAAGATGGTTGTAAGAACATCTTTGGTATAGTGGTTTATCTTAAATAAGAACGAATTGACTTTAAAAAGCTTCGGTTAAAGAACTGTCTCTCCTGCTACTGCACATTCATCTATCATAAAGAATGGAGAACGTTACTGTAAAAAGAGGTCACTCTTTTCTAGTTCTCTTTGCTCATTTATGATGAACGCAGTTGAATACCCTTTTAGTATAAAGCTATACTAATAGTGTTACACAAAATTTACCATAACATGAAGGTGCTGAATATGATAAAAAAACGATGGATAACCCTTCTGCTACTCACAATAATGATGGTAACAGGTTGTCAAAAGAAAATAGACGGATTAGATCAGCATATGGTGGAAGAAAAAGCAAAAAGCGCTGCCGTAGACTATTTAAAAAAGAAAAAGAAAATTGATTTTGTGGTAGATGAATATGAATTTTTAGATACAACGGCTACCTCAACGGTCGTTGTTCACGGGCATGAAAAAGGGAAAAAGAAAAACCAATTCGGTGTCTTCGTTAATTATAGAAACAACTTTAAAGTCGGTATGATTGGGTCTGGTAAAGTCGAAAGCAATAATTAAATGGCATACTAAAACGGCAGTAGCACTTAAATACGCTGCCGTTTTTTTTGTTGCACATGTTATCTAATGATTATTATTAAGAAACAACTAACACTCTAATATTAGATAGAGTGTTAGTTGTTGAAGATCACTCTTCTAATCCCCAATCATTGTAGGTGTATGTTTTGTTTTCATCTATCGGCTTATAATCTTTACAAAAATCAAGAAGCTTTCGACTTCTTACAGCAAAAGATGGATCTTGTTTAGAGAAAATATCAACCACATCGTTTTTATCTACAAGAGTCTTATCTTTTAAGCGAAAGATCTCATTTTCTACATCCCCAAATGGATTAAAATTACCGTGCCGGCAAGACTGACAGCACACAACTTTCACATTGGTTGGCAGTTCTTTCTGTAGGTATTTCACTGCATATTCAATTGAATCACATGACTCAGATTGAATAAATTGGTGATTTATATGTAGTTGAAACTGAACACTGTGAATCTCTTCTTCTAGCTGCTTATAAACCATTTTAGTTGGTATAACCATAATGCTTCCGCCTATGTCATAGTGTACATGTATAATATCTTCTTTCAATCAGTAATCCTCCTAATAAATAGTCATACGAATGAGTTTTCAAACAATTCCTTTTTCTCTTCTTTAGATAGTCCCGTAAAAAACTTTTTATGTACTCTCAATTCCTTCTCTTTTTTAGGGAATGTCCTCTTCAACCAAGTTACTGCCATTGGTGTATGTTCAGGTTGGGCGTTCACCTTTTCTAAAAACCATTCATATTGCTTTACTATTTCATCAGTTAAAAGATTTGTATCTTTGTTTCTGCTTTTATAATCGAGTTTCGCTAATTCGATTGCTGCAATAGAACCATTAATCTTCTTTACTACTCCAATTTCAGAAGGCATCCGCTCGTTGTATAGAGATACAAAATAATAGATATAATGTGGCAACCTAAAAAGTCCCTTTTTTGTGTCTTTGCTATTAGCTATATAAAGCCAATCTCCCTTGTTCGCATAACAATTAAAGTCGGCATCCTTAATCGCCATTAGCATTTTATCGTACTCTTTCATAATACACCTCTTTTCTCACACATAATTATTATGACCAATACTCATATAGGAAATTTTGATAGCCTCAGTCTATCATAGTTAATAAAATGTTTAATACTGTACTTTTGTGTTTTAGTTAGACCTCTATATGACTTCATTTACTACCACAACAAAAAGATGTTTACTACAAGGGATTATTCTGATAAAATTTGCAAAATATTTCAACTTTTAAAACTGATAAAAACGTAACCTTTCCAATGCACGAAGGAAGTATATGAACCTATCTAAAGAAAAGCTTGTAATCCTACTGATAAGAGTTGAACAGTATATGGCTAAAAATAATAAAAAAAGGGGTAACGAAACACTTTGAGAGTTTTCAATAGGGCATACTTAACTATATTCAACTAACGAAGCAGGTTAGTGAAATAAGAGATATAATTAGCGAAGCTGTATTCGTAGACAATTGATAAAGGAGAAATGCCATCATATGGTTGGTTTCTTAAATAAAGCAAAATTTTAAAAAGACGATTTAAAAGGCATTGCAAAATTAATGTATCAGGATGTTTCAGATAATTCCTGGGATAAAGAGAACCTTACTAAAATAAATTTAGACTTTACTATTGAAAGCGTTCTTTATATTGATATGTATACAAAAAGATTAATGAATACGGAGTTTGGTAATGAACTTTTAAATAAGTATTTTGATATTTTAGCGATTCGTATAGGTGCATATATTGGTGAGGTTATCAAAAAAAATATTAAGCAAGACTTTTACTGGTATGAGTTAGATTCTGTACACAATTATACTCCCAATTTTGACGAAGAGGATAATAATACCAAAACACAGAGTGTTCTTTATTCTAAAAAGAGAGAGATAGTAATATTACCTTTAAATGTGGTATCGCAATTTTTGAAAGGGAACTCCCCATACAGTAATTTTCTTACTTACGTAGAAGAAACGATTGAGCATAATTCTTAATAGTATCGCTACTATTTTTTCATTGTTATATAATATTATTTGTTTTATATGTGTATAGAGCTAATCTCTCCCACCTTGCATCACAAATCAGTTAAAAACCATTTATGCCCCTCTTCTTGCGTCATATACTAACGTCGCTAAAAGAGCCTGACTTGTAGGAACATACACGAATTCTCCAATGGAAAGGATGAGAACGGCTCCTACTAAAAGAAAGATGTTTGTGGAGAATGCTAAAACACTATATCCAAAGCCACACAGTAAAAATCCGGCATACATAACGGTTTTTTGCCTTTTATTTTGAATGGATTTCGCTGTACTTCTTATTTAGTATGTTCCCGTTGGGCTTAACTGTTTTAGTTTGAGCCCTGTTGATCTAATAAGAATCTTTAAAAAAACTACTGATAAATTCACTAAAAAAGCGGTCGCAGAGTTGTCTCCACTGACCGCTTTTTCTTAGTTTATAAGAAGAGTTTCTTGACTGGCGTAGGCATCATAAAGCAATTGAAGCGCTTCTTGGATGCTCTCATCTGCATCTGTATTTGTAGCGCGATTCGGTAGATTCCTAGCTCCTAATGCAAATAAAAATGGGTGCTTTGAAAACTCACCAATCACGCCAATATTAATAACCGCGTGGTTTAATCCCCCTGTCATTTGATTAATGATATGCGCAGGTAAGGCCTCTATTTTGTCTTGCTGTCTGACGAGACCGTTTATAATGGGTACCCACAACTCAGGGGTTTCTGTATACCCTCTCATAATCGTTTGAAAGAGTTCAAATACTTCGCTTAGCTGTCCTTTATTTTGACCATCTCTAGGGTCATCGTTAACATGAATCGTGGGGTAATATTTTTGCAGCGTCGCGTTCACCACTTCCCATCCACCAACTACATTTACGACACATTGTGCGACGAAACGATCATGACAGGCAATCATCATTTCTACTGCCTCTCTTAGCAATAGAGAGCTTCGTTGCTGAAAATGAGGATATAGCTCCTGACTATCTTCTCTAGGGTCAAACCGCATTGGTGAAACTTTTTCATTCCATGTGTATCGCCCTTCTTCAATAAACTTCACTACACAAAAAGCAATCGCAAGCTTTGCAGCAGAAGCAAGGGGAATTTCTAAGTCAGGATTAATCGATTGAATCATTTCTTGCTTTAATTGAGAGAACACAAGCAAACCATACTCACCCTCTGGAAGGTTACGTAGTACGTTAAGAACGTTTTGCAATTTGGTCACCACTTTCACATTTTATGTATGTATTCTTCTTGTTTAGATTTTCATTACACGATCTCCTCCTTTTCTCATAAAAAAGTAGCAACTAGAGTGGATGAATAATTCCATTTTTCAGACTTTGGTTGACAAACCGCTCAAACAAGTGTAACCTAGTCCCTAATTCAATTTATTTATTAAAACTTAATATTCTTATCTCGAGAGGTGGAGGGACTGGCCCTACGAAGCCTCGGCAGCGGACTATCATAGTACTGTGCCAATTCCAGTAGCAATTTGCTTGAAGATAAGAAGAGAAACGATATTCAATGCCCTCTTCTTATTTATTGAGAAGAGGGTTTTTACTTTATAAGAGAAAGAAGGATATGTATTTATGACACAAGTAGCGATTAAATCCCCATTTAAAGCGGATCACGTTGGTAGTTTTTTACGAACGGTTCCCTTAAAAGAAGCACGAAAAGCTTATGCAAATGGCACAATTAATAAAGAAGCGCTAAAGGCCATCGAGGATCAGGAAATCACCCAACTCGTTCAAAAGCAAATTGACGTTGGCCTTCAGTCCATTACAGACGGGGAATTTCGCCGTTCTTGGTGGCATTTAGACTTTCTAGCAGGATTAGAAGGCGTGGAACTGTTTGAAACAGAGTACATTAGTCAGTTTAAAGGCGCTAAAACGAAAAACAATGCTATTAAAGTCGTAGGGAAAATTGATTTTAATGAGCATGAAATGATTCAGCACTTCACTTTTCTAAAAGAAGCCGTTGAACGTTACGGCGATGGTAGTCAGGTTGCTAAATTCTCGATTCCGAGTCCCAACATGCTGTTTACGAGAATTCAAGAGGATGAGTATTATAACGGAAATCGCAAACAGTTTTATGATGATACGGTTGCGGCTTATCAAAAAGCGATTCAAGCTTTTTATGACGCAGGCTGCCGATATCTTCAACTAGATGATACATCCTGGATTGACTTTGTATCTGACGAGCGCATAAAAGCTGCTGAAGAAAAGCTAAACGATAACGTAGAGAATATCATTCAGTCTAGAGTTAATTGTCTAAACGACGCTATCGCAAATAAACCAAGTGATCTACTAATTACGATGCATATTTGTCGCGGAAACTTCCGCTCTACTTACATCACGAGCGGTGGATATGACCAAATATCCGATGCGATTTTCGCTCAGCTCCATGTAGATGGTCTTTTCCTTGAGTATGACGATAATCGCTCAGGTAATTTTAAGCCTTTAAAAAGCTTTAAACGCAATGATCAGACGGTCGTATTAGGTTTAATTACGTCTAAGTTTCCAACATTAGAAGAAGCTGATTCAATTAAGAAACGTATTCGAGAGGCTAGTCAGTATATCCCATTAGAAAACTTATCGTTAAGCCCTCAGTGCGGGTTTGCTAGCACAGAAGAAGGAAATGAATTAACGGAAGACGAGCAGTGGAAAAAGATTAAGCACGTCATTGCCATTGCTGAAGACGTTTGGGGAAAACAATAATTTCTTATGCACCCCACCACTTCTAAACGAGTTGTGGTGGGGTTTGTAAGATGTAACTGCCTTTCTAAATTAAACATTCTCGTTTAAAGTAAACGTTTAAGTATGCCTACTCCTAAAATCTACTATGCCCCCCTCTCCTTCAAAACAGTCCAAACATAAAAAAGATTCTATTACACTCGTGATCACTTACTGTATAATAATGTTTGGTATTCTAGTTAGTGGAAAACTGAGCTATCATTTATCTTTATCATCCTATGACATACAAAAATTCAACCAGAGGAGCATTTCTTTCATGCGCTATATTCGCTTTTTTATTTCTCAGATGCTTCTATCAGGCATTTTAGTTGCGCTTCACTATTACTTTGATGAAACCGTTCGATATTCTTTTCATCCGAAGTCCATTTTTTTAAATTTGGTAATGGTGGCTGTAGCTGCCGTGCTGGCTCGATTTGTATACATGGATCGAGAAAAGAAAGCACCTCACTCTAATCACATTCGGTTTCGAACAAAGATTGTTCTTACCATCGTCGCGTTTCTTGCGGCAACTGTTGTATTCGGCTTCATGACAAGACAACTACTGGTTTAGCTACTAAGGATAAAAAGATGGGAGTAAAAAATGAGAAAAGTACTTAAAGTCCTGTTGTCTGTACTCATTTATGGCTTACTTATCCTACTTAGCATTCTGACTGGCTCACTTCCTTTTGACGAAGGGCTAAACACGAAAAAAATTGACCGGCACATTGAAAAGCTAAAGGAGCTTTCTTGGTTTAAAAACGTATACGAAGATGAACGACATCACCAGTCTTTTTTTATTAATCGAAGAGTTCGAAAGTATCTTCAAAGCTTTGTGCGCGTTCGTCTATTAATAAAGAGTGAGAAGGCCCAAAAGAGATTTATGAAATTACTTGAAGAACAGGCAGTGCTGCGGGAGAAGAATAAGGCATAGAACAAGGAGAGGTTATCAAACCTCTCCTTGTGTTGTATAAAAACATATCAAACATCGTGACCCTCCTTCACAGTCTTTCCTCAATCAATAACATAAATGGGTCCGCCTGTTTTTTTGAAACATGATAAACCGTTTGTGTATCTTCGTTATTCATGATGGTAGCGCTATGATTTTCTTTGTGCATCCATAATGAGAAGGACTGTGTTTTTTTACTCTTGTATTCAATTTCTAAAAAGAGATCTGGATCTGCCACATCTACCACTCCCTCTACTCTTTCAGCACTTAAAAATGCTTTTTGAATAATAGCGATTGAAGATTCACTTTTTACTGGATACTTGTATGATCCAGTTGTTTTCGTAAGAACTACACGCTCAACCGGTTCATTAAGAAACAGCGGTTTATTCTCTTCCGTTTGGGTGGTCTCGTGAGATGGTGGTGACGGTTTATTTAAAGAAGCCTTTTCTAGAGGAACCGTCTCTTTTGATTCACATCCAAGAAGAAGCGATAACACTAGCAAGAGCAAGCAAGATAACGTAGCAACAAACGGCTTTTTCAACATTGTTCACCTTCTACCTATTGATTTGATAATATCCATTACAAAAAACCGCTCTTTTTGGCTTCATCAAAATTAAGACTGAATTATAGATATCCGACCCTGAAATCACCGCGTTGATCCAACAAATAAATAAGAAAACGGCTTTTATATCACCAGATACATAGAATGAAGCGACTCCTGGAATAACGGTTAATACAATAAACGGAAGGCTCATAAAAACCCAGTATTTCCTTTTGGAAAGAACGGCATTTGTCGTTAGCCAAAAAAAGATGCCGCTAAAGGTTAGGCTTATATCACCGTCTTTTTTGACGACTAAAATATGTAGGCTTTCATGAATAATGAACACAGCGATCCATAGTAGGATTAAATACTGAATCCCCAAATGAGAAAAGCTTGTTTCAAACAGAAAAGGAATGGCAAAAAGTATAAGTTGTAGCCCGTAAACAAATTTCATATAGTGTGTGCGGTACCAATCCTGCTGAATAAACGGTGTCCACTGCGATAAATCGCGTTTCACCTCTGGTAGATGTTTAAACCAAACCACCATAAACGATAACTCCTTTTTAAAAAAATGTAAAATTAAGTAAAATATAAGCTGATTTTAGCATAAAATTCAGAAAAAAAGAACCGGCACCGTAGATCATTTGCTGTGTCGGTTCTTTTCTAATAGTGATACTATGTATTCATTAACTTCCTTCTAAACTATTTTGTACAATTCGTACCATATCGTCTTCGGCACCTAAACTAAAGTTCAGGAAAATTCCTTGGCCTCCACCAGCACCAATCGCGGAAACAAAAACCGTTTGCTCGTGTCCAACTACGGTTAAACTGAGACTTGCTCGGTTTCCATTTCGCATAAAATATTTATCATACACGCGAACGGCCACTTTCGCATCTCCAAGCGTATAGTTGGTTTCATCAACTAATTTCATGCTAATTCCACTGTTACTAATATCTTGATCTAGTCGTTCTACAACCTCGTCAAATTGACCAATGATGGTTTTTTCATACTTTGCCATGATAACCTCTTATCCTCCCTTGCGTTCCTTCATATGTAAGTTTTTATCTCTTTGGCCGTTTGTTAAACGGATCCATCTCTCTTATTTTCTTCTTCGCGTCTCTTTTTGTTTAGCCTATACCCAGAATACGTCCCTCCAAAGATTGCGACAAACATGGCGATCCAAATTCCTACCCATACAGACATGCTAGTTACCTCCCCTTTTTTATTAGACGTTCAGTACACCGCGAAATCCTCTGGAGCTATAGTAAGAATCCGCACCGTTATGGTACGTGAACACATGGCCGAAGCGGTAGTCGCAAAAAAGCGCTCCACCCTTCTCCCGAATATCGTCTGGTGTTTGAATCCAGCTGGACGTTTTTTTATCCACTTCGACAAGCCTTTGTAAGCTTCGATATTGAGCTTCTGTTAAAATCTGAATTCCCATTGAAGTCGCCATATCAATCGCATTGTTCTCTGGCTTATTCTTCTTTCTAGATTCTAGCGCTTCGCGATCATAGCACACGCTTCTACGACCTTTTGGGCTTTCTGGTGCACAGTCATAAAATTGAAAGCAGCCTTTTTCATAGCCTATGACGTCAGGCTCACCGCCTGTTGTCTCCATAAGATATAACGACCATAGTTTGTGAGGCTGTGCTTCTAGCTTTTCTTTTACATTTACCCAATGTATTTCTAGATGTCGAGAGCTATTTTTCTCAAATCGCTCCTGAAGCACGCCTAGCAGCTCCGCTTTTTTCTGCTGTGAAAATTCACGTTGCTCTTCTAAAAGTGTAGACATGTTAGAGCCTCCTTTCTGATCTGCAACAAAATGATTAAAATAATACGATATTAGTAACCTACTGGTCTAGGCTACCGCACGAAGAAATGATAACGCCAGTGAGATTACGAAAACGGATAAAACGAACGAATAAATAGAGGACGTGACTTTCTTTTGAAACGAAAAATGGCTGTATTTTTTATACAAATAAACAAGGCATAAAAAAGAGAACACATAAATTCCGTAAGACAAAATGAGCGTTGGCTGTGGTGCTAGATGAAAAAAGGATTTGTTAAGTGCTTCAAACAGAACTTTTACAATGAGTGTTAAGGTAAAAACAGCGATTTGATGCATATAGAGCTTTGACATAGGTGAGTCGCTCCTTTTTGGCGAAATAGGATAATAGGAATTTTAGTCAGGATATGTAACTCATTCATTCCTTATAGCATTCGTGCAATCGTATGTGAAAATACAGCAACGTCACGATAAGGCGATACGCTGCAAACCTTCATCTCAAGCTCCGTCATTTTTTGATTCCACTCGTCATCGAATTTGTGTTCATTGTCAATATAGCTATATAGATTATGTATGCCATAGCGCTCTATTACTTGAAAACCAGCTTTCGTCAGCCATTTTTTAAGATCGTCTTGTGAAAAGAGAGAAATGTCCGCTCCAATCACAGAACTATAATCTGTTTTTCGATCCACAAATGACAAAGCAGCAGACGGAGATTTTTCAACAATCGCTTTTTTCATGACGTTCGCTAACGGATTATGCGTAATGAGAGAAAGATACCCTTGTCTTTTTATGTTCTGTGCAAGTGTCCAAATCCCCTTCTCAGGATCGTCTAAATATTCAAGAACGTTGTGACAAAGCAGAAAATCTGCGCTAAACGCTAGCGAATGAATCTCTTCTATGGATTTTTGTTTAAATTCTATGCTTCCATTACTCTGAAGTGCCTTCTGTTTTGCGGCAGAAAGCAAATCGTTTTTTGGTTCTAGGCCTAAAACGCGGCAACCTTTTTCAGCCAACGATTTAATTGTTATCCCAAATCCGCATCCAACATCCACTACGTAATCATCACTAGCTAAAAATGGCTCTATTTGAGCAAGAGTACTCGTGTAAAATAGTTTCCCCCACGGCTGTTCTGTGTAGGACAGATATTGTTCAACACTCTTTGAAAAATGTTCTATGTTTGATCTCAATGTATTCACTCCTTCATGATTGGTAATTAAATTTAGAGATAATAGGCACAAAAAATGGACAGCAAAAAATGCAGCTACCCATCTCTAATTCCGCTTAATTATGTGATGGTCTTCTGAACACAAAAAACATAATTAAAATCGCCATTAATAACGCAGGAATCGCATAAAGCTGACCAACAAATAACTTCCAACCAATCGTGTTATAACCATCAGACGCAGGTAAGAAGACCGTAAGCAAACAAACAGCTAAATAGACGAACAATGGTGGAATGATCTTTTTCACTATTCTTTTCCCTCCTTTTCTTCTGTTAGTATATCGTTTTTTTGTAAAAATATTCCATAAAAATCCAATGTATTTTAGAGAAAGAAAAAGCAAGCGATCGTCTCATAAAGAGGAGATCGTTTGCTTTTTTGTTTTTTTAATCATTCTATTTTTGAGAAAAACGGTTCAAATAGTGCCCCTTATTTTTAAATCATAATCCTGAGAGATCGTCCCAAATATAGGCTTCATCTTCTACGACCACTCCGCCAAATTCACTCTCTCTATGAGCAAAATAAGCTGCTTGAAGACGTTTGTAAAAGCCTCGACCAGCTTCATTCTTTTTCATGACCCAGACGAGCATAGACGACATTTGTTCGTTGCGAAGATATTTAGCTACCGCCGACACTAGTCGTCGACCTGCTCCTAACCCTTGCGCTTTCGGTAAAAGGTAAAGGGCATATAACTCTCCTGTTTGATCATTTTGGCTCATCATTTGTGTTGCAGCAAAGCCAACAATTTCATTGACCTCATTAACGGCTACAAAAATAGCGGACTTGTGCTCGAATTCAGCCATGAATTGACCCCATTTTGTCTCCGCCTCTTCATAGGAAAGGCTATGTAAATACTCATCTGGTACGAGTCCTTTGTAAGTCGTTTTCCACGTATCAATGTAAATAGCGGAAACAGCTTTTATGTCTTCACTAGTTGCTTTTCGTATGTTCATTTTTATCACTCCTGTTATATTAAACTATCTTATTCTCGTTAGTGACGTCAAATCAAGCTTCTTTAATTTTTCAGAGGTTTACGGAAACTATTCCTTTGTATCCACAGATAAACCTCTCTCCTCAAAAACTTGTTTAGCAACCAACACAGCATTTAATACTCTCGGAAATCCCGTGTAGGGAATGCAGTGAATAATAGCTTCAACAATTTCATTAGGTGTCAATCCGACATTAAGTGCCGCATGAATATGAACGATAAGCTGTGGCTCACATCCGCCCTGTGTCGTAAGCGAAGCAATTGTCACTAACTGCTTTTGCTGAAGGCTAATTCCTGTTCTTGTATAAATATCTCCAAAAGCAAATTCAATCACGTACTTTCCAATGTCAGGCGCAAGGCCTTTCAGTGATTCAATGACTCGTTTTCCGCCCTCCCCATCTACTTCCATTAGCTTGTTCCATCCATTTTCATATCGTTGATTCATCATTTTTATCTCTCCTAACGTTGTAGTGATGTGCTATGAATAAAATACTACGCTTTAGCGCGCGCTCTAAGGCAAGGGTTTTCGTCAAAAACATGGTATACTTTTCCTATGGAAAATTTATTCAGCATTCAACAACTTGCAGCTATAACAGAAATGTCTAGCCATACACTACGTTACTATGAAAAGATCGGCTTAATTCAGCATGTGCAGAGAGATAAAAATGGGTATCGACAGTATTCAGAATTTGATCTCGCTTGGGTTCAATTTCTCGTTCGGTTACGTGCAACAGGAATGTCGATGATCAAAATGAAGGAGTTCTCTGATTTGAGGTACCAAGGAGATGATACGGTTTCGTTAAGAAGAGAATTACTAGAGCAACACTATCAGGATACGTTAATGAACATGCGCGAACTACAAATAAATCTCACAAAAATGGAAGAGAAAATCGCACATTACAGGGCACTAGAGAATTTCCATCTGGAACTTTTATAAAATAATAATGGAAAAGAACGATGAATTGGAAAGGAACCGCCATCATGAAATTCAACACGCTAATACCTGAGCTGTCCGTTTCAAACCTCCATGTATCCAAAGAATTCTACTTAGGGGTAATTGGATTTGAGCTTGAATATGAACGTAAGGAGGATCGTTTTGCGTTTATCTCGTTGAACGGCGCACAAATGATGATTGAAGAACGTAATGGCCATTGGGAAACAGGTGAACTGGTTCATCCTTATGGTCGCGGCATTAATTTTCAAATTGCCGTGACCAACATAGAAGCCCTTTTCTCCCGTATACAGAAGCATAACGTTCCTCTTTTTCGGGATATGATGGTCAATACGTACAGTGGATACACTCAAAAAGAGTTTATCCTTCAAGACCCAGACGGTTATTTACTACGCTTTTCAGAAAATTGTTGATGCATATCCAAAAAGCAGCGATCACATCAAGTGATCGCTGCTTTTTGACGTACTATTTACTTTCTTCTTTCGGCTCAATCCAAACGGCCGAAACGCTTCCGGCATCGCTTTGATCAACAACATACGAGCCAATTCCATAGCGGTCGTTTACCCGCATTGAGGACGGATCAATCTGTTCAATGTGATGCTTATCCGTTACAAGGTAGTACCATTCGTTACCTGTAATAAATTCAAATCCGACCACTTTATGAGGATTTGCTTTTAGTTCTTTTACCATGACAAGACCTCGTCTTGCGCGTGAGGAACGTTCAAAGTCTGTGATGGAGAGCTTTTTCACCGCTCCTCGCTGTGTAGCCATCACGAGCTTCGGCTGCATGCCTTCTTCAAAGACTTTACCTGCTACGACGTAATCATCGTCTTTTAAGTTAATTCCTTTTACACCAGAGGCACGTGGGCCAACAATACTGACTTCTTCTTCCGAGAACCATAGTCCATATCCGTCATGAGTAGCAAGGAACACATCTTGCTTACCATCGGTTAAATGAACGTCAACAACTTCATCGTCGCCTTTGATGTTCACACCAACAAGGGCTCTTGAGCGACGCTGTGCTTTGTAATGCGCTAATTCTGTTTTCTTCACCATACCATTCTTCGTTATAAACAATAAAAACTTCGATTCTGCAAAATCATGGATTGGGATTGCCTTGACGACTTCTTCTTTTTTATCGATGGGAATAATGTTCGTCACGTGCTGTCCCATGTCCTTCCAACGAATATCTGGGAGTTCATGAATTGGCATGTACAAGTAATTTCCTTTGTTTGTGAAAAGTAGCATCGTATCGGTTGTGTTCAGTTCTTGTTTCAGAAGGAAGCGGTCCGTATCCTTCATTCCGAAATCTTGCCCGTTTGAAGCAGAGTATGATCGAAGGCTTGTGCGTTTTACGTAGCCATCCTTCGTTACCGTCACCATCACATCTTCAGACGGAATCATAACTTCAAGATTAATTTTGATTTCTTCAATTTTTTCTTCAATGACCGTACGGCGCTCATCATTGTACGTTTTCTTCACTTTTCGAAGGTCCGTTTTAATGACGTTTAACAATTTCTTTTCGCTATGTAAAATGGATTCAAGCTCTGCGATACGCGCATGTAGAGCTTCATCTTCTTCACGAAGCGCTGTAATATCCGTATTGGTTAAACGGTAGAGCTGTAAGGATACAATCGCTTCTGACTGCGCTTCTGTAAAGCCATACTCGTTCATTAAGTTTTGCTTCGCGTCGCGCTTATCCTTTGAAGAGCGAATCGTTGCGATTACCTCATCTAAAATCGATAAAGCTTTCATCAGCCCTTCTACGATATGAGCGCGCTCTTGTGCTTTTTTCAGCTCGTATTTTGAGCGATTTGTGACAACCTCACGCTGATGCTCAATGTAAGCGTCTAAAATATTTAAAAGGCTCATTAATTTCGGGCGCTTATGGTAAATGGCCACCATGTTGAAGTTGTAAGGTACTTGTAAATCGGTATTTTTGTACAGGTAGTTTAAGACCCCGTTTGCATCCGTTTCCTTCTTTAGTTCCACGACAATGCGTAGTCCTGTACGGTCCGTTTCATCACGTACCTCTGCAATACCGTCCACTTTGCGGTCAATACGCAGTTCATCCATTTTTTTCACAAGATTTGCCTTGTTTACTTCAAATGGAATTTCCGTAATAACGAGTTGCTGTTTGCCGCCGCGAAGATCTTCAATGCTTGCTTTTCCGCGAATGACGATTTTCCCTTTACCTGTTTCGTAAGCCTTCTTAATACCGTCGACCCCTTGAATGATCCCACCCGTTGGGAAATCAGGGCCTTTTAGTACCGTCATAAGCTCATCGACTGTGCTTGTTGGCTTATCAATACGCATAATCGCTGCATCAATTACCTCCCCTAATTGGTGAGGTGGAAGCTCCGTTGCATACCCTGCTGAAATCCCTGTTGAACCATTCACAAGGAGGTTCGGGAACATTGCAGGTAGGACCGTTGGTTCACTGCTTGTATCATCAAAGTTTGGGATAAATTCAACCGTGCGCTTATCGATATCACGAAGCAATTCTGATGCGATCGACGACAAGCGTGCTTCTGTATAACGCATCGCTGCAGGTGGATCACCGTCGATGCTTCCGTTATTTCCATGCATTTCTACTAGATAGTTTCGTACTTTCCAGTCTTGACTCATACGAACCATCGCGTCATAAACGGAACTATCACCATGTGGATGATAGTTCCCGATTACGTTCCCGACTGTTTTCGCTGATTTTCGGAATCCTTTTTCCGACGTATTTCCCTCCGCATGCATCGCATATAAAATACGACGTTGTACGGGCTTTAGTCCATCACGTGCATCCGGTAGGGCACGTTCTTGAATGATGTACTTACTATATCGTCCAAAGCGGTCGCCAAGTACATCTTCAAGCGGTAAATCTAAAAATCGTTCTGTTTGTTGGCTCATGTATTATTCCTCCTCTGCGACCGTTACGTTTTCGTTATCTAAAATATTCGGATCGTCCTCTAAACCAAAGGCGACGTTATTTTCAATCCACTTACGACGGGGCTCTACTTTGTCACCCATTAGTGTTGTTACGCGGCGCTCTGCGCGTGCTGCATCGTCAATGCGAACACGAATGAGCGTGCGAGTATCTGGGTTCATCGTCGTTTCCCAAAGCTGATCGGCATTCATCTCACCAAGTCCTTTGTAGCGCTGAATCATATACCCTTTTCCGACTTTTTTGATTGCGCCGTCTAGCTCATCATCGTTCCATGCGTATTCAATCACTTCTTTTTTGCCTGTTCCTCTGCTTACTTTATAGAGAGGTGGTAAGGCAATAAATACGCGCCCTGCTTCAATAAGTGGTTTCATATAGCGATAGAAGAACGTAAGCAGCAACACTTGAATGTGCGCCCCGTCCGTATCGGCATCGGTCATAATGACCACTTTGTCATAGTTAATATCATCTAAGTCAAAATCAGAGCCAACACCTGCGCCAATCGCATGAATGATCGTGTTAATCTCTTCGTTTTTAAAGATATCCTGAAGCTTCGCCTTTTCGGTATTAATAACCTTTCCGCGAAGTGGCAGAACCGCTTGGAAACGACGATCACGACCTTGTTTGGCTGAACCGCCCGCTGAGTCACCCTCAACTAGGTATAGTTCATTTCGCTGCGGATTTCGTGACTGTGCCGGTGTTAGCTTCCCGCTTAGCACGGTTTCTTTGCGATTTTTCTTTTTACCAGATCGAGCTTCTTCACGCGCTTTTCGGGCTGCTTCACGTGCCTGTGCCGCCTTTATAGCTTTTTTAACAAGCGCTGTACTAATGTCAGGGTTTTCCTCTAAAAAGTAAGCAAGTTTCTCAGAGATGACCGCATCAACAGCTGATCGTGCTTCACTTGTTCCGAGCTTTCCTTTTGTTTGCCCCTCGAACTGTAGCAGTGCCTCAGGAATACGTACCGAAACGATGGCCGCAAAGCCTTCTCGAATATCATTTCCTTCTAAGTTCTTGTCTTTCTCTCTCAAAAGGTTCACTTTTCGTGCGTATTCGTTAAAGACGCGTGTGACAGCGGCTTTTGCTCCTGCTTCGTGCGTTCCGCCGTCTTTTGTACGTACGTTGTTGACGAACGATAGGATATTTTCAGAGAATCCATCATTAAACTGGAATGAAAACTCGACTTCAATATCGTTTTGCATTCCTTCAAAGAACAGAACAGGATGAAGAACGTCTTTTTCTTCATTTAAATATTCAACAAATGCTTGAATTCCATTTTCATAGTGAAAAACGTCTCGTTGATCATAGCGTTCATCAATAAGCTCAATTTTTAACCCTTTGAGCAGGAACGCTGACTCACGTAGACGTTCGCTTAACGTATCATAGTTAAATGCAACCGTGCTAAAAATGGTTGGGTCTGGTTTGAAGTGGGTCGTGGTACCCGTTTTTC
This sequence comes from Priestia koreensis, assembly GCF_022646885.1. Lineage (GTDB taxonomy): Bacteria > Bacillota > Bacilli > Bacillales > Bacillaceae_H > Bacillus_AG > Bacillus_AG koreensis_A. The sequence continues at coordinate 2,211,358 of NZ_CP061868.1, forward strand.
GTGTTTTTCCGATCTTTTCAAGAGTTGTGACCGCTTTTCCGCCGTTTTCAAAGCGCTGGCGATGAATAAACCCATCGCGGTAAATCGTTACCTCTAGCCACTCTGATAGAGCATTTACAACCGATGCCCCAACGCCGTGAAGTCCTCCACTCGTTTTGTACCCGCCTTGCCCAAACTTTCCTCCGGCATGAAGAACGGTGAAAATAATTTCGGGTGTTGGTTTTCCTAGTTTATGCATTCCCGTCGGCATTCCGCGTCCTTTATCTTGTACGGAAAGGGAAAGATCTTTATGTATTGTTACGATAATTTCGTCACCAAATCCTCCAAGTGCTTCATCGACTGAGTTGTCGACAATTTCGTATACGAGATGGTGCAAACCGCGACTATCCGTACTCCCAATATACATACCAGGACGTTTACGAACAGCATCCAAGCCTTCTAAGACCTGAATCGCGTCTTCATTGTAGTCAAACTGTTGTTTCTTAGCCAACCATACATACCCCTTTCATTTCTAGAACATAAGAACATATGTTTCGATTTTAGCATAACCATTGAAAAAGTCAAATGAGTTATGTCCCTTAAAAGCCTATATGATAGGCTTTTTGTTCTTTTTTTATATATTTTGTTTAAAAGATAGTCTAAGCATTATTGTAGCGATAAATAACGAATTCTAAAACCATTATTTACGAAAAAACGAAGAAAATCCTTGAAATATCAAGGATTTTCAAGCGTGAGCGTGATGATAGACTCATCAAAAGCCATTCTTTTCTAATCACTTGTGTTACTTTGTGAGGGCGTGTTCGACTTTAATGCACCGATCCATAACGACCGTATACCCTTTATTCGTAAGCAAATTATAGGCCTCTTCACTAACACATCCAAGCTGTGACCAAAAAACATCCGCATCAACTGTTAAAAATTCATTTGCCACATCTAGTAAATGCTCTGAACGACGGAACACGTTCACAATATCGATATGACCTTCAATTTCTTTTAGCGAAGCGACGGCTTTCACGCCGAGCGCTCCTTCAATCGTTGGATTAACAGGAATAATCTCATAGCCTGCTTTTTGCATGGCTTCTGAGACCATATAGGATGTTCGCGACGGATTGTCCGATAGCCCGACAACCGCAATCCGTTTGCTTTTTTTGAGTATCGCACCTAGCTCCTCACGACTTGGAATAGACATGGTCATGTTCATGACTCCCTTCACGTTTCGTCTCTCGCTTTATGAATGCCTGCTCCTCTATGTATAGCGTAAAAAATCAAAGGAAGCAAGCAGAAGCCCATATAGAAAAGGTCTTCTTTTGCTGATTTCCCCTCTTTTTTTCTAAAAAAACATGAAACAAAACAGGTCAATCTCAGTTAGTTTCCACGACAAATGATCATTCTCCTCTCTCTTTTGTAAATAAAATGATGGAGAAGCATGTTTTAAGGAAAACAAACGCAGTATACAATGATCGTAAGGCATTTCGAAAAAACTTGTGGTTTTCCAACTTTCTTGATACGATTAGAGCCGGTTTATCCCGAGAAAAAGGAAAATTCGTGCATCACCACGAATTATTTACATAAACCACGCTACGTTTTTCTCGTTAGCATGGTAAAATGAGAAGGATTGAATATAAAGGAGCTTACGAACTATGGAATTTATTTTACCGATTCTTGCTTATCTAATCGGTTCTGTTCCTTTCGCCCTTGTGGTAGGGAAATTAGGATATGGGGTTGACATCCGCGAACACGGAAGCGGAAATTTAGGAGGAACGAATACCTTTCGTACGTTAGGAGCCAAAGCAGGGCTCATGGTCACGATTGGTGACATTTTAAAAGGTACGCTAGCAACCGCTCTTCCTTTCTTATTTGATGCAAATATTCATCCTTTACTTGTTGGATTATTTGCGGTCATTGGTCACGTTTATCCGATTTTTGCAAAATTTAAAGGTGGAAAAGCCGTTGCAACGTCTGGTGGAGTACTACTATTTTATAACCCAGTCATGTTTTTATTTTTGGTTTTATGCTTTTTCATCGCCTTATACATATCAAAATACGTTTCCTTATCATCCATGATTACCGGTGTATTTTTGTTTGTTTACACGTTGTTTTTAGGGGATCTTGTGCTCATTATTGTGGCTGTATTCCTCGCCTTATTTGTTATTATCAAACATCGTGCCAACATTCAACGGATCATGAAAGGAACCGAACCGAAAGTCACGTTTTTTAATAAACGAAAACGAACCTAAGAGATTGGATATCTTCCAATCTCTTTTTTTGCCGTTCGGCCGTGGCACATTGTAGTAAAAGCGGTTACACTAGTAAATGAAGGAGGAATGAATATGGATATTGCTGCTTTATCCGTGAATATGCATCAAACCTCATTACAGCAAGATGTTAGCATTGCCTTAATGAAAAAGACGATGAATATTGCACAAGTCAACGCACAGGCCATGAACCAACTTCTTATGCAGGCTGCTCCTGCTCCGCACCCGACATCAGGTCACCATATTGATGTAAAAGGATAATAAAAAAGAGGTGAGGAAGAGACGAATTCGCTTCGTTTCTTTCCACCTCTTTTTTATTGCTCAAGCGTACGGAACGTTTGCGAGAGAATCTCGTTCCACTCCTCGACGCTTTTATCTTTTGATACCGGAATCGGTTCTCCGAAGATGACGGCTCGGCGCTTTCGCTTCAGCAAGTCACGAAAACGATGTGGACCGACATAAACAGCGGGAACAATCGGCACGCCTGCTCGTGAAGCGATCCGAACGGCCCCCTGCTTCAAAGAGTCATCTTCAGCTGAACGTGTTCCGGACGGAAAGATGCCCACGACTTTTTGCTTTTTTAAAAGCTGAAGCGGAATCTTTATCGCACTTGGCCCTGGATTTTCACGATCTACCGGAAACACATGAAGACTCGTTAGTAGTTTATTAATCATTGACAGTCGGAACAGCTCTTTTTTTGCCATAAAATGAATCGGTACAGGATGAAGCGCAATGCCTAAACAGACGACATCATACCAGCTTTTATGCGTACATACAACGATAAAAGGCGTGTCTGTTGGAACCGCTTCTTTCTGATGAACCGTAAGCTTCCCCCCTACGATACGTAAAAATCCTTGCACGGTCTTTGCTGCAAATGTATACATAACTACTTTGTCTCCTTTAAATGCCATGTTAGTAGGTGTCCTGCATAGGTTAATCCTCCACCAAATCCGTACAGCAACACCGTATCCCCGTTTTGAAGTTTTCCTTCTTTTAACGCGATATCGAGCGCAAGTGGAATGGAAACGGCTGAGGTATTACCATGGTTTTCAACACTTGTGAGCGTTCGCTCTAGCGGAAATCGTGACTTTTCACAAATCGATTCAATCATACGAAGATTTGCGCTATGAGGGACGAACCAGCTGATCTCCTCTTGCGTCATCCTTGCCATTTCAAGCAATTCGTTCATTCCCTGAGGAACATTTCTCACAGCCCACTTGTATACTTCACGGCCATTTTGCACCATTTTCCCATGAGAAAGCAGGTTTTCTCCCTCCATGGTGGTCGACAAGTTTGTTCGGTAAATATGCTTACCTCCCTGTCCGTACGTTCCCGTATGCGAGCTTAGAAAACTTGGCCGTGAAGAATCGTATTCTACTAACATAGCAGCCGCTCCGTCGCCAAACAGTACACATGTAGAACGATCGCTATAATCGGTTACTTTTGATAACGTTTCAGCCGCAATTACTAATACCTTTTGATGCAATCCTGACGTTACAAATCCATTAGCCATGTGAAGCGCATATGTAAAGCCCGCGCACGTAGCGTTCAGATCCATTGTACTTGCTTGAGGTATATTAAAATACTGCTGAATTTGGCAAGCAACGCTCGGAAACGCGTAGTCAGCCGTTGTTGTGGCGACCAGAATGCAGTCCACTTCGTGTATATTCGTTTCGTATCGTGCAAGCAGGTCTTCTACAGCTCTGCAGGCAAGCGTTGACGAAAATTCCATTTCTCCCGCTATTCTGCGCTCTTTCATTCCTGTTCGCTGTGTAATCCACTCATCGCTTGTATCCACCAGCTTTTCTAAATCAGCATTGGTCAGCCGTTGTTCCGGTACGTATGTGCCGATTGCCGTTAATCTTGCGGTTGATTTCATGTTTCATCGCCTCTTTTTATGATCTATTTATATATTTAGATATTAGTACTAGGTACTAATTATGTCAATATTTTTACAATGATCATAAAAAAAAGACCCCTTCTTCTACGAAAGAGTCTTGCCTTTCTTACCGTTCATTTAAAATGGATGACACGATGTATTTCGAGTCCCATTCCCCACGTGAAAAGGTAATGATCGGGTATTTTTTGGGGAAAAGAGACTGTTTAATTTCCTCTACCTGATAGCCCTCTTTGTTTAATTGAATGACTTTCTCCTGAACGCCTCTTAAATAATCAAGCTTATAGTGTAATTTCTTTTTGCCGTCTTTTATATAGCCGGCATGACAGCAAAACATTTCGCTAAAATCATGTTCTAACACATGTTCAATTGAACGAATAATGGTCGGAATACTTTCTTCTCGAAGCGCTACCTTCGTTTTCGGTGATACGTACAAATCACCTGAAAAGAGCTGACCTGTGGATTCGTTTAAAAATGAAACGTGATCGGCCGCATGTCCAGGCGTTGAGAGAACCCTCCAGTGATTATTTCTAGATGAGAAGGTTTCAGGCATATCTTGCGATGAAAACGGGGGACGTTTTCCCCAAAAGAAACGACGATAAAATGGATAGTTTGCTTTTTTCATGCAGTCGTTTTTGTAAAGGGGATTCATATATACCGGAATATTCTGTTCTGCACAATACAGCGCATTTCCCGTATGGTCTTCATGATAATGTGTAATCATGGCGATGTCTGGCTGAACGTCATCAATAAACGGACGAAACACTTGTCGTAAGGAATGTGAGCCCGTATCGATTAAGACACCGTCTTGAAAAAAAGCAAAACAGTTAAGGCGAACGCCTAACGCTTCATTTCGTCCTTCACAATACTGAACACCTGACTGTTCTCCTCTTGATGCATGTTGTTTCACAAACATACTATGCCCCCCTTTATTTGCTTACTCTTAGCTACTACTATATCATATGAATGGCTATTCATTCACTTTTTATATGAACGAACCGCGCAAAGTCATCTAACCGGCTCCTTTTTACGGTTCGTTAGCCACATAACAAGAAGCTGAGGAAGCAAATTCAAACAACTAATCAATAGCAATACTTGATGGGGAGCAAATGGTTTGAAATAACCATGGTCCCAACCAGCTCCTAACGTTATATCCATTCTGTGGAGAAAGTACAACGAAATCATGGCTGACGCTAGATTACCAATCATAAACGGAATGATATTGCTAAATACTTGGCTTGAAACGGCCAGTATGGACGTACCTACAATCATAGTTAAATAGCCGATCATAGACGTGTTCGCCCAATCTTGGTACATCGAAACATAACCGAACGGAAAACAGTATAAACAAACAATTAACAGATTCATTATAAACTTTCGCATCGTCCCTCTCCTTATTCAAAAATTCCACTAATAGTGTAAATTTACACTATTAGTGGACACTTTTCAACAAAAAACTGCTGGATAAACTAAAAATTTTTGCTTTAAATGCGCTAAGCATACGGTCATAAGAAAAAGGATGCGAAAATCGTTGAGATTTCGCATCCTTTTTCTTAGTCAGCCATGTTGCATTCTGAAACATAACCCAGTATTTGAAATTTAGCCCGCTTATTACTAAAGCTGAATATTATCTACTTCTTGTTTTAATTCATCAGTCCAAATCCAATCACTAATCTCCGCTGCATCCGTCACATGGTAAGCTTTGCTTGCACCAATAATGGCTGATGTGACCGCTGGCTCATTCAGTACCCAGCTTAGCGCAAATTGAGAAAGACTGACTTCCTGCTGATCCGCTATTTTTTGATATTGCTGTACAAGCTCAAAGTTACGCTCTGTGAAATAGTTTTGAATAAGCTTTTCTCCTCTGGCTGCACGACTATCTGCTGGTACATCACCCATGTGCTTGTACTTTCCTGACAGCATCCCTCTGGCCATTGGGCTATACGTTAACACTCCTACCCCTTCTGATTCACAAAATGGCAAAAGCTCTTGCTCGATTTCACGTGAAAGAAGATTGTATTGCGGTTGAACCGAAATGAATTTTTCTAGGTTCAGCCGTTCGCTAATGCCGTGTGATTTTGCGATTTGCCATGCCGCATAGTTCGAGCATCCGATGTAACGAACCTTGCCTTGACGAACGAGATCATCTAGCGCTCGAAGCGTCTCATCTAATGGCGTGTTCGGATCAAAAATATGTACCTGATACAAGTCAATATGATCCGTTTGGAGGCGCTTCAACGACTGCTCCGCCTCGCGCATAATGTGCGTACGAGAAAGACCGGACTGATTTTTCTTGTGGCCCATGCGAATACCAACTTTCGTCGCAAGTACCACGTCATCACGGCGCCCCTTCAGTGCGCGACCAATGATCTCCTCTGATTCACCCGTTCCGTATGGAACCTCTGTGTCCTGCCCTTTTCCATAATAGTTGGCAGTATCGATAAAGTTAATGCCCTGATCAATGGCTGTATCTAAAATATCCGCAGACGCTTTTTCATCAATCCAACGGCCGAATGCCATTGTTCCTAAGCAAAGATTTGATACTTGTAATCCTGTACGACCTAGCTGTTTGTATTGCATCCTCATCACCTCATTGATTTTTTTGTTAAGTATACCCTTAATTGGAAAGCCGTCCAATTAATTCGCTCAGCTTATAAAAAACTCATCAATGGATTCGTGCCATACGCCTAATTCTTTTCACGTATTATTCTCTTTACCATCCTTTCTAGTAAAACGCGGACAAAAAAATACCCACATCGCGTGTACGATGTGGGTGGTGTATTATTTAGACTGTTTTTGTAATTCCTGAAGCGCTACGACTTTCAGAGCCGCAAGTTCATCAGGTGATAGACGCTGTTCTGCAAGCTGCATCAATTCCTGTTTTTCCTGCGGTGTAGCGCCACCTTTTACTTTTTTCGCGGCATCTGCTAATTCAGACGTCGAGAACTTTTTCATGACAGTTTTTACTGCATCTTCTTTTGTATGAAAAGGCAATTTACTTTTATCAACTCGACTAACTTCTTTTGCGAGCTGATCAATATTAGCATACTGCTTTGCTTTAGAAATTTGATCATCTGTTAGCCATTCTTTTTGTGCAATGGCGACCACTTTATTCGATACATAATTAAGCGCAACACGATAGCCGCCGTATCCAATCGCTGCTAAAATAACAATCGTAATTAAAAATTTTTTCATGACTTTCCCACTTTCAATATAATGGTTTTTCGAGAAATATTTAGTGGACTCCATTATACAATACGAATGGGACGAAAGAAAAGCTATTCAATGTCAAGTGGAGATGAGAGGTGATCGTTGTATGTATCAATATAAAGCATCCCGCTTGTACTTACGACTGCGTAGTGAACATTTGATAGCTCATATCCTCGTTTTTGAAGTTCCTGGTAAAGCCATGCCTCTGTATAAGGCGTTTCCCCTGTATTTTTACTGATAATTTCTCCGTTCATGACTAATTCTACGGGGAATTGCTGTGATGTTGGGGGAAGGAACGAGAGATCATGACGCTTAACCGTTTGATATACATTCTTTTTGAGCACAGATAGTTTACCATCGTTTTCAATAACGGCATAATCAACTTCTTGCAGATCAAAAATATCTTTCTGACGAAGCGCCTGACTAAGCATATCGAGCGTGTACCGAAGCTTTTTCATATTTTGCTCTAAAATTTTTCCGTGCTCAATCACTACAGTAGGTCTTCCCGTAATCCACCTTCTAAAGATTCTTCTCTTTGAAGCAAGAAAAAACAGCAAGTAAGCGATAAGACTGAGGGTAATGAAGGAGCCAATCATCGCCCAGACGTTCAGCTTGAGGTCAAAGGCAATATTAGCGGCAATTGAACCAAGCATAATAGAAACCGCAAAGCTATGGTAGGTCGCCTGAGCACTAATCTGTTTTCCCATCATGGTAATAATAATCATGATCAAAACGTATGCGATACACGTCCGTCCAATACTAATGAGAATATCGTTCATACCGTCTCCTTTTGCTCTTTTTTATGCATAGGGTTTCCACTATTTGTTCGTTTTATAAATAAAATAACCCCCCAGGAATTCCTGAGGGGCTGGTGTCAGCTCAGTTGTTTTTTTACTTGTTGAAGCGTTGGAAGTGCCGTCATCGCTCCTTTTACGGACGCAGCTAAGCCGCCAGATACACTTGCAAAACGTCCCATTTCAGCAGCTTCATGAATGGTTAGGTGAGACAACTCTTTTTTGTATTCGTTAAGATGATACAAAATACCAGACACAAAAGCGTCTCCCGCCCCTGTAGTATCAACGGCTTGTACCTTCATTGCAGGAATGCGAATCGTTTCTTTTCCGACGAAGGCGTAACTTCCTTCACCTCCAAGCGTAATAAAGATCAGTGGAATTCCATAAGCTTCTAGCTTTTTTACGCCCTCTTCTACATCGGTTTCACCCGTCAAAAACGTGAGCTCTTCTTCCGAAATTTTTAGCACATCCGCTTCAGGAAGCATCGACATAATCGCTTCACGAGCTTGTTTTTCGCTATCCCATAGATTTAAGCGAAGGTTGGGATCATACGAAATCATCATGCCATTTTCTTTCGCTTTTTTTACGGCAGCGATTGTGGCTGATTTCGCCGGCTCGCGAATTAAGGAAATGGAGCCAAAGTGGAGAATTTTATTCGTTTGAAACAGTTCATCAGATAATTCCTGTTCACTTAAAAAAGTATCAGCGCTCGGCTGAATATAAAAGTCAAAGCTTCGCTCTCCGTTATCAGCGAGGGTTACAAAAACAGCCCCTGTACGTGCCTCATCTGTTAACGTCATCGCATCTGTTTGTACGCCGTAGTCCGTTAGCGTTTCTTTTAAAAAGGTGCCCAATACGTCGTTGCCGACTTTTCCGAGAAAATGAACAGGTACACCTAATCGCGCAACGCCTACAGCTACGTTAGCTGGTGCCCCTCCTGGACTTTTTTGATAGGTTGTATTTGATGCATCCATTGGAATAAAATCAATTAACGCTTCCCCTAGACTAATTACCCCGTTTTTCATAGCGGTCTCTCCTTTATCTCTCTGTCATTCCTAATGGTGCCATACTACTGTTTGTGTTTGCAAGAAGTAGTAACCAAAAAGACAGACCTCCTCAGGAAGTCTGTCTACCTATGAGCGCTTCTTCTACTTTCAAAATAAGCGCTAACTAACAGGACAACGGCTGTGATGATATGTAGACACATGCCAAGTAACGGAATCCATCCGAGACAAGATGTGATGATTCCTAAAATACTCCCGACTTTTCCATCACGATCCCTCACACAAAAGACTAACGTAATGATATGTAAAATAGCCATCGGAAAGAGCGGCGCCCAGCCGGTCGATAGAATAATCGCGCCCCCTACAAAAGGAATGCCAAAGAATGCTTCAAGTCCACCTGAGACCCATTTTAATGCAGTTGATGTACGCATGTTGCGTCCTCCCTTCTATTTCTATTCATATCCTTTTTCCCCTTATGGTTAAACCCGTTTCTTTTTATCATGTGCACGGAAAGTAGTTGTATTCCTAATAACGGTAGTTTTTCCATAATGATGGCACAATGTGTGAACTTCTTATATAATGAGGTGAATGCTAAGCGGAAAGGAGAGCTAACAATGAAAATAACCCTAACACCCGAAGCCCTTGCATGGTTCAAAGATGATATGATCGTAGAAAAAGGTGATTACGTTCGTTTCTTCGTACGCTACGGAGGATGCAGCACTGTTCAAAAAGGCTTTTCTTTAGGCGTAGAAAAACAAAAACCAATTCAAATCGGCTCACAAATCGATGAAGACGGCATTATTTTTTATGTAGAAGAAGAAGACCTGTGGTATTTTGATGGTCATGATCTAGAAGTTGATTTTAATAAAGAATATGACGAACCCGTGTTTAAGTACGAGTAAATGAAAACGGCGAAAGGCTCAGAATGATTTACCATTCTGAGCCTTTTCTATGAGCATTTAACGATTCATCACAAATCGTGAACTTCCTCTCCTTTAGTACCCTCTCTGTGCCTGCCTCACAAAAATGTGCCTACTTGCGAGTGAAAAGAGCGCCTGGTACAGTAAAAACATCGCTTCGTTTTTGATCCAAAAAGGCGGGTATACAACGAGTAGAAGAAGCTACCCTAAAGATATAACAAAACAGCTAAAGGAGTGTCAGAATATGAAAGCAGTTGGACTTTATCGTTACTTACCAATTGATCATCCAGAAAGTTTAGTAGACGTTGAGGTGGAAACACCACGCGCCACAGGTCATGATCTGCTTGTACGCGTTCAAGCGGTGTCTGTAAACCCTGTCGACACAAAAGTACGTGCACCAAAGGATGAAGTGGAGAATGAACCGAAAATTTTAGGCTATGACGTAGCAGGAATTGTGGAATCCGTTGGGCCTGATGTAACGCTCTTTCAGCCTGGAGACGAAGTATATTACGCAGGAAGCATCACAAGACAAGGCGGAAACAGTGAGTTTCATTTAGTGGACGAGCGAATTGTAGGGAAAAAGCCTGGTAACTTGTCATTTGCAGAAGCAGCGGCGCTTCCGCTTACAACGTTAACCGCTTGGGAAGCGTTGTTTGACCGCTTAGAAATTCCGATTGAATCACCTGAAAACAAGGATAAAAGCATTTTAATTATTAGCGCAGCGGGCGGTGTCGGATCTATTGCTACACAGCTGGCTAAAAAAGCAGGTCTAAACGTGATCGGGACAGCTTCGCGCACTGAAACAAGTGATTGGGCAAAGCGTCACGGTGCGGATCACATTATTAATCACTACGAGCCACTTGCTCCGCAGCTAAAAGAAATCGGATTCGAAACGGTTGATTACATCTTTTGCTTAAACGCAACAGACAAGCACTGGGATGGAATGGTTGAAGTCATTGCACCGCAAGGAAAAATTTGTGGAATTGCTGAAACGAAAGATCCTCTTCCGCTTTCGGATCTTCAGCAAAAGAGCGCAACGTTCGTCTGGGAGTTTATGTTCACGCGCGCAATGTTCCAAACAAGTGATATCATCGAGCAACACCATATTTTAACAAACGTCAGTCAGCTCGTCGAAACAGGTTCCGTCGTTTCGACGCTCACAGAAACGCTATCACCAATTAACGCGTCTAACCTACGTATAGCGCATCAAAAAGTAGAAGCTGGCGACATGATCGGAAAAATCGTCGTAGCCGATATGTAATAGCAAAAAGGACGTGAATCTTATCACAAGATTCACGTCCTTTTTTTAATGCTGATAAGCCGCTCTTTCACGCTTTTTGATGACTTTTCCTAATTGAAGGGATCCAAGAATCGACACAACGCTCAGAACGATGATCATCGATACCACCCCGCTCCATCCGAAATCATGATAAAATAAGCCACTGACGGTTCCTCCGATGCTAGAGCCGGTATAGTAAAAAAATAAATACAGTGAGGATGCTTGTGCTTTGTCATGTGTAGCGGTTTTCCCTACCCAGCCGCTTGCAATGGAATGGCCGGCAAAGAATCCAAAAGTGAAAATGGCGATGCCGATAATTTTAATCGACAGATGCGTGTTCAAGGTAATACATACACCCGCAAGCATCAGCGCAAGCGATAATTGAAGAATGATGCGTTTTCCGTATTTGTCGGCCATCATCCCCATCCACGTCGAGCTAAACGTGCCGACCATATAGACGATAAAAATAAATCCGACCACGGTTTGACTTAATGAATAAGGTGGTTTTAGCAGCTGAAAACCAATGTAATTATACAGCGCCACAAAGCTTCCCATTAGTAAAAAGCCGATCGCAAATAGATACAAAAGCGCAGGCTCTTTTAAATGACTAACCAATGCGCCTGTGAGCTTTTTCGGTTTAAAGGCTTGAGCATTGAAGTTTTGAGATGATGGGAGAAAGCGCCAAAACACAAAGCTTGAAAGCAGGCTAATGATTCCTACGCCCATTAGCGCAACGTGCCAGTTAAAGAAATCTGTTAAGATACCGCTAATAATTCGCCCGGCCATTCCTCCAACGGAGTTTCCGCTGATGTAGAGTCCCATCGCCATCCCGAGACTTTTAGGGTCCACCTCTTCCCCTAGGTACGCCATCGCAACAGCCGGAAGTCCTGCAAGCGAAACGCCTTGAAGAATACGACCTGCCAATAATAAGTGGAAATTAGGTGTAAAAGCGATAAGAACCGCTAAAATAGATGAGACAATAAGCGAAATTGTCATTACTTTTTTACGGCCGAACACCTCAGATAGTGATCCTGCCACTAGCATGCTGATGGCAAGGGCAATCGTTGTGGAGGATAAACTTAAACTAGAAGTAGCAGGAGAAATATGAAACTCCTCGGAAATTTCAGCAAGTAACGGTTGCGTTCCCCATAAGATCGCAAATGTGCTAAAGCCGCCCGCGAATAGTGATAAGTTCATTTTTGTAAAAGCTGGGGTTCCCCGTTTAATATACGTCATACGGTTATGATACTCCTTTGTGTCACAAATTCAATGAATGCTTACCTCTATCATACGCTCATTCATCAATAACTTCTAATCAGGATTTTTTATAACATTGATGCATAATGAGTATGAATTGTATCTTCCACGTCACTCACACAAAAAGACTGCCTAAAGCGAAAGAATCATTCGTTTCAGACAGCCCATCCATTTATTTTTTTACCTTAAATACAAGGAAATCCGCACAGCGTAAATCTTCACTGAACGAAGGGTACTTCATTAAGACTTCTTCCGATGGCTTCGGCTCCACCACTTCTTCAATGAGGAAGCCTGTTTGCACGAGTGCATTGATGTAACTAGTAAGCGTTCGATGAAAGAGAATCATTTTTTCCTTTTCTCCAATGCGTTGTTCATACGCCCCCTCATAGAAATAACGATCCGTTTTCCAATAGAGTTTTGATCCCTCTTCTGTCTTTACCCACCCGCTATTTGGTGTAACAAAACACGGATGAAGAATGGAGAAGATAAAATACCCGTCCTTTTCTAACACACGATAAACTTCTTGAAATGCCTTCTCATAGTCGGCTAAATCTTGAATGACCATGTTTGAAACAACGAGTTGAAATTGGTCATCCTCTAAGAAATCCAGTTCTTCTAAGTTGCCATGATGATACCCAATCACTAGCTCGTTCGGTGTCCGGCTTTTAGCATGTTCAAGCATACGAGGTGAATAGTCGACTCCGGTAACAAGAGCACCCTGTCGAGCAAGTAAACGACTCAAATATCCTTCTCCACATCCCGCATCCAACAGCTTTTTCCCTGACATGTCCCCTATTAGTGAAAAAAGCGCTGGATTTAGCAGAGCTTCCTTATGTAAATCGCCCATTTCTCCGTGATTTCGTGCATATTCATCCGCAAAGCGATCCCACCTTGCTGCCGCTTCCGTTGTTCCGATGTTCATCGTATCATCCCCCTTTTAAAAGAAGGTAAATTATACCATAAAATTAACAAAAAGCTAATCCTTCTTTTAAGCGCTCCATTGACTCATTATCCTTTACACTTTTTTACGTTTCTTTAACATTCACTCCATCTTTCCTTAACATCCGTCTTTTATCCTATAAAATGAAAGACGTCATATACAAGGAGTGTTTCAATCCATGTTTTTAAAAGAGCTATCTCGTAAGGGGCTTGTGACGGTTTTATACGATTTAAACGGCACTGTTCATACGTTAAAAGGTCGTGTTCATCAACTAAATTTACGTGATCAAGTCTTATCGTTAAAGGATGAGCGAGAAAAGGTTTGGCCTATTCGCTTATCAGGCATTAAAGAAATCCATTCATAACACACATCCATGGGCAGCTCATTTACTGCTCATTTTTTGTGCGATTTTTTATTACATAATTAATCCTTCTTAAGAAAAAAATGTATACTTTATGCTTTTTATCATAGTAAAATAGTCTAGTTGCAATCATGTAAAAAAAGGAGCGAAATAACATTGAGGCATGCCCGTACGACCTCTGATGTCAAATCAGAGGCAACACGAAGAGTGAACATAGGAATTGCTACAAAGATTAATGTGATGACGATTAGTATCCTGCTTATCCTTTCCGTCATTATTAGTCTTGTAGTAGGAAGAGAAATTGAATCCGGTGTGGAGAAGTTTGCCACTGATAAAGCAAAAGGCGATTTGCATATGGCCTATGATTATGTTGATACAAAGTACCCTGGTGATTGGTCTAGTTCAAATGGAAAGCTATACAAAGGCGATCAAGAAATGAATGGTCTGTTTGAACTCGTTGATCGTATCGGTAAAAATACAAATGATACCGTCACCATCTTCTCGAACGATACGCGAATCGCAACGAATGTAAGGATCGACGGGAAACGTGCAGTTGGCACTAAGGCTTCTCCTGAAGTCATTGACACCGTATTAAAACAGCAAAAGCCCTATTACGGACAAGCTGACGTTGCAGGTCATACGTATCAAACGGCTTACATGCCGCTGACAGATGAAAATGGCGAGACGATCGGGATTTTTTATGTGGGTGCACCACAAAGTATTATTGATGAGATTTTATCCTCTTTCATGAGCGTCTTTTTACTCGTGCTAGTCGGGGTGATTATTCTTGCCCTTTTGGTTGTTCTCTTCTTTACGAGAGGATTACGCCGCAGATTAAAGGCCATCTCTCATGCTCTTGATCGTGCTGGAAAAGGTGACTTCACGGCAGTCGTTCACGACCGAGGAAGCGATGAAATTCATTATCTTGTCACAAGCTACAACGAAATGCGGACAAAATCTCAATTTATGATTGAAGAAGTACGTAAGGCGTCTGAATATGTTGCCGCAGCATCCGAGCAGCTTGCAGCTGGTGCAGAGCAAAGTAGTCACGTTACCGAACAAATTACGGCCGCGATCCAAGAAGTTTCACTCAATACCGAACAACAAGCCTCTGGCATTCATGAAAGCAATGAATCGTTACGAAAGCTTTCTACACATATTGAAACGATGGAGGAATCAGCATCGATAATTTTACATGTAGGAACAACGTCTTTAGCACAAGCACACAAAGGCGAAGAATACATGAAAAAAACTGCGCTGCAAATGAGTGAAATCGAACACTCCGTGTCGATTAGTGAAGAAACGATTCAGCTATTAGGCGAAAAATCAAAGCGAATCGGTGAAATCACAAAGGTAATTACAGCGATTGCTGATCAAACGAACCTGCTGGCACTTAATGCGGCCATCGAGGCGGCTAGAGCCGGTGAACACGGAAAAGGATTTGCGGTTGTGGCGGACGAAGTACGTAAACTAGCCGAGCAATCGCAGTCTTCGGCCACACAGATCTCCACGCTTATCCAGGAAATTCAAGGCGACATGACACAGTCATCAAGTGCGGTGGATCAAGTAAAAGAAGATGTAAAAGCCGGTCTTCACCTTGTGAAGAATACGGAGGAAGGTTTTAGCCATATCCTTGGTGCAATGTACCAAGTAGAAAATCAAATGAAATCCTTTGTTGGTATTTCAACCAATATGGCAAGCGGTATTCAAGAAGTGGCAACCACTGTCACAGACGTGTCAGATACATCGCAAAACACCTCTGGCCATGCGCAAAACGTCGCTGCTTCAGCAGAGGAGCAGCTCGCGTCTATGGAAGAAATAACGTCTGCTTCTCAGTCCTTATCCGCCATGGCGATCGAGCTACAGCAGTTGATGGAGAAATTTAAGGTGTAACTTTACGTTTATTTAAACATGAAGACGAAAAAGATACACATAGAAAAGAGCATTGCGACTAGCAGTGCTCTTTTCTATGTCATTCAGGCCAATGAAACCCTTAAATGTAGTTGAATGTAGTAGATTGAGTTAATTAACAATTACCCACATCTGATTCAAACAATAAATGATGGCTTTTCCTAGCGCGCTTTTTGGTAGAACGAGATCTTTTTGTTTATAAAGCCATGATTGAAAAAGGTCCAGAATGGGCCTGCTTTTTTCCAGTCGCTACTCATATCGTTTTGTAGAGTCGCCATGTTTTAGCTTTCTTTCGATAGAATAGAGTTGGTTACAGAAATACAATCCTTCCCTCGCCTTCACCTTTTTTTTCCGTTGTGAATCAGGTAAAGCCCTTATGGTTTTACCGAACTTACGTCTGACAAGTTCCCAACATCCCACCAGGGTGACATCCGGCACTTGATTGTAACCACTATATCCGTCCACTTGTAATTACCCTTGATCATAGCTTTGCATATGACATGCCTAACTTTGATTTTAGACTTTGTTCTCCCTGTTTATCTTGTAAAGTATAGAAGGTAGACAGGTTAAAAAGTCTAAAAAGAGCATCTAATTAACTTTTAGCAAGTCTAAAAAGCTTTGATAGCAAGTCTCTTTGTAGTATTGATGGGAATTTATATCTTCGTTCATTAGCCATTGAATGAGCAATCCATCTATAATAGCTCGCATGGTTTTTGAAGTGTTTTCTATATTAATATTCTGTTCAAACACTCCTGTTTTCTGACCAGAAGTAATAATGTCAGATGTAATGCCCCAACAGTTTTGATAAAAATGATGATTAATTTTTCTGTATGTTTCATTTTGACCTGCCTGAGACAAGAAATCTAAATAAACTCTATAAAATTTTGCATTTTTCTCAGGAGCGACAAACACTGAGTTTACGTAAGCTTTTAATTTACCCAAGGGAGTAGACTCTGAATTCACTGATGCAAGCTCATAGTTATAGATTTTATTTGTAAGCCACTCAAGGAGTTGAGATAAGGTATCTTCCTTATTTTCAAAATAATAATGGACGACTCCTTTACTAACTTCTGCATGATCAGCAATACTCTGTAAGGTAACCGAATTATAACCTTGTACTGACATAGCTTGGAAAGCTGCTCTTAATATTTGATTCTTTCTCTCTTCTGCTTTTTTCTTCATAATAAACCTCCAGCAAACTAAACCTACAAATTAGTATACATCATTTTTAAAAATTTGAACAAAAATTATTCTGACCGGTCAAAAAAATTGACCGGTCAGAATAATAATGTATACTAGAAATAGTTTCAAAAAGGAGGAATCACGAAATGAAAGATCAATTTAAAGCGCTAGTGGTAGACAAATGTAATGATGAATTTTCAATAAATGTAAAAAATATTTCCCTAGATTTTTTGCCTAAGAGTGATGTCATAATCAAGGTACATTATTCGGGGATTAACTATAAAGATGGGCTAGCAGGTACTCCTGATGGTAAAATCGTAAGAAATTATCCATTTATACCAGGGGTAGATTTAGTGGGTGTAGTCGTTTCTTCTAAGGACCCTCGCTTTCATGAAGGAGATGAAGTCATTGCAACAAGTTACGATATAGGTGTTTCCCACTTTGGTGGATACAGCGAATATGCCAGTATTCCAGGTGATTGGATTGTACCTTTACCTGAAAATTTAAGCCTTAAAGAAGCCATTGTAGTAGGAACAGCAGGCTTTACAGCAGCATTATCTATACAACGTCTAGAGGAGAATGGAGTATCGCCAGAAAAAGGAAAAGTTCTTGTGACAGGTGCAACCGGTGGAGTTGGCAGTTTTGCGGTCTCATTTTTAAACTCTCTTGGTTATAAGGTAGAAGCTAGCACGGGGAAAGAATCAGAGTATGAGTATTTACGAAAACTCGGAGCTCATACGATTATTTCAAGGGATATGACGTATGGAGGAAAAGTTAAAGCTTTAGGGACACAAAAATGGGCTGCAGCCGTTGACCCTGTTGGTGGAGATCCTCTTTCCTCTGTTTTAAGCCAGATTCAATATGGAGGTTCAGTTGCTGTTAGTGGGCTAACAGCTGGGACAAAACTGTCCACTACTGTTTTTCCATTCATTTTAAGAGACGTCAATTTACTTGGAATTGACTCTGTATACTGCCCAATGGAAACACGTTTAAAAATATGGGAACGCATAGCAACAGATTTCAAGCCATCTAATTTTGAAGATTTTATCTCACAAGAAATTAATTTAAATCAGCTTCCTGCTGTTCTTCCTAACATTTTAAAAGGGCATGTAAGAGGAAGAACGATTGTAAAATTAGTCTAATAAGAAAATTTATATTGAGATTTCTTACTATCAAAAATTAAGCACCGTAAAGGATTTTTAAAATATTTGAGAAATATCACCAAAAAAGCTAAGGGTTAAACTCTTAGTTTTTTTTTGGTGCCTATAAGCTGTTTTATGATCACTAAAATTTTATGTAATATAGAGATTAATAGTTATTTAGTACTCTAAATCCCATAACGCAAAGGTTCCATCCTCTAGTTCCACCACATACTGTGCGATATGATCCATTACCTCACCTCCAATCCTATTTGTTTGCTTCAATCGTTCGATCTTAATGACCTTCTCAAGCAATGAAAAAAGCTGGATTGGTTGAAATTACTACTAAAATTTTATGACTCTCGCAAAAGAGACATTAATTTGGCAAAAAGTAAATTTGTAATTTTCTGTATTATAATGTGCTTATGAACCATTTTTAACTACAATGAGGATATAAGCGATAATGAATTAAACATTAAATTTTAAAAAGAGGGTTTGGTGTGAAGAATCATGAATATTCATTATCCATCAATCACTATACATTAGAAAACATCAACAAGTTTATAGAGGGAATGTGCACTTACCTAGAAGATAACCACTTTCTCATTGAAGCACCGATTCAGGACGATTCATTTGGCGGTTTTATTTGCCCAACCAATACTTTAAAGTTCATATTTATTAGTAGGAGGAACACATGATGGATGTTAGCCATGAGAAACAGCAGCTGAATCAACTTAAAAATTATGTTTTTGTGACGGTAGCAATTCTTTTTTTACTGGTTTTTGTTGGTATTAGCTTCTTATTTTTGTATTTTCCGATGATCGGGATATTAGACGTCGCGTACACGGCACCTAAAATTGCGATTTTTTCTTTTTTAATCTCCGTGGCCTTTTCCTCTTTGACCATCAAAAATCTTTTTGGCAAGCTATTGTTGATTATTAACATAGTGGTGATGTTGTTTATGCTTTTGTACGGGGCATAGAATTCATAAGAGTACAAATGAGCTGAACCTTTTCTTCCCTACCTGCTGTAGTGAGCATTAATTATAGAATCACCTGTAAACGGTAGTTGATTACAGGTGATTTTTTCATTTGTTCTCGTTTTATCCATCATGTGATGGTGGATTTTTATATAAAGAAGAGCCATTACGTACGGGACGATAAGATTTGATTGCGAATATGGTGCTCCATATGCGAAAGGTAGTCTTCAATGAGCCACTGCAGCGTCTTATGCTCGTTGTTTCCGATGTCACAGAGGTGTAGGAGCTTATCACCTGGAATCTGTTTAATAATGGTGACGACTTGGTTGTTGAGCGCTTGAAACAGCGCAAGAAGTTCATCCACCGGGCGAGTTTGATGCTGTTGACTCCTTACCCAATACTCTTGATCATAGGGCTCGAGCACATACACCGGCTTTTCATACTGAATCTTAACAAACCGCTGAATGTTGTTAATCGCCGAGTCACAAAGATGACCGAGGATCTCTTTTTTGGACCATTTATTTGGTGCGGGCCGATCTGAGATGTCCGTGTCAGACATCAATCTATACTCTTCTGGCAATTGTCTCACCCAGTATTGAATACCATCTATCACTTCTTTCATATCGCTTCTCTCCTTGTGCTTTTTTAAAACATATTCATCTGACCATTTTCCAATGATCTAAAAATTACGGAGAAGGCACGTACTGCATCGGTTCCGTGCAGGGTGCATAGTCATTTTTCTCATAGTACGAAATACTCGTATCACTTGGCCACACGATAATAAATTCATACTGCTGTTCCTTCGCCCATTCGTTCACTTGTTTGAGAAGCTCACTTCCAATGCCAGCCCCTCTTCGGTCACTACGTGTATAGACGTTTGTCATATACGCAAATGGATAGGTAATGCGACCAGGACGCATCACTTTTGATACTTGTTGTGATTCGTGGTGTACGATGATAGACAATAAACAAATAAGCCACCCAGCGAACAGGTAGCTTATGTTTTCTTTATGTGCATTTACGAGTTGCTATCTTTCTTATTTCTTTTTAATGCTCTCATACGCCTCGTGCCATTCAGGGAACTTACGGCGAATGGAAATGGGGCGGAAGTTTTCTTTCTTTACACAAACGTGTGAGGAAGTCGCTTCGATCGCAAGCTCACCGTGCTGGTTGTAAATTTCATAGCCATACTGAACGCGAAGCCCATCATAAATCTCGACCCATGTGTGAACCGTTGCCACGTCCCCGTATGTCAGTGGCTTCTTATATGACACTTGAACATCTGTGACAGGTGATAAAACGCCTTCTGCTTCCATTCCTGCGTAGTTAAGCCCCATATCTTGAATAAGGCCTGTGCGTCCTACTTCCATCCATACTAAGTAGTTGGCATGATAGACGACACCCATTTGGTCGGTTTCTGCGTAACGAACTTCAATTTCTTTTTTTGAAATATGCATAAAATCCCTCTATTTCCTATGTAATCTCCCTTTTACTATATCATAAAGCGGCTTTTTTCATCGACTATAGGGAATTTTTAAATGAGTAGAACCCCACTCAAATGAATGGGGTAAAAGGAATTACTTGTAGCCGTTTTCACGCTGACTTGCTTCGTCTTGAATTTCATTGCGCATTGCTTGAATGCTTTCTTCGCGACGGTGATTTTTTGCTTCAATGTTTGCACGCTCTTCAGAAGAAGAAAACTCTGCTGTTGCCTGTGCTTTTTCGATGTTTTCAATCGTGTTTTGAACCATCGTTTGAAGCTTTTCTACGTTGTCAGTACGGTTATCTGGATTTGGTTTACTCCATGCCATCTTTCATTCCCCCTCAAATTGTAAAATCCCTTACCTCAACTAGTATCTCTCACGTTCATCATCTTATGATGGTAATAATTTAAAATAACCATAATTACATTATGTCTACTAAAAGCCATAATAAAAGCAGGGTTCGTTACCCCTGCTTTTTACACGATCTATTCGTTATTCCCCTTTAGTTTGAATCACTTGAGGATGCTGGCCGGATTTATCCTGCATTTGTTTCCCTTTGTTTCCACCTGCTGCACGTGATTGTGTGCCAATGTGGTTTGGAACGAAATCTTTCGGATTACGCTTTGGGTTTCCCATGTTGTTGCCTCCTCTAAAATCGAAGAATCGAATCCTGCATCGAAGAAGATTCTAATTTAATATTCGATTTTAATTTCGATTTTATGTAAGGAAGTGTTTGGAGAACTATTCAGCTTGCTCAAGCATACGAAGTGCTAAACGTTGCTCTAAGCGCTCTTCTAACTGATCTAACGCCTCGTGGTCGCGAAGCAATTGGCGTTTATTTTCTTGTACTAGTTCTGAAAAAGAACGTTTTCGTAATTTTCTCATTTGAGTGCCTCTTTTCTAATTTAAAATAGAATGTAATTTCTAATTTAAATATTTCCATTTTAGAAATTTTCTAAACACTTCTAAAGAAGAAAATAAAAAAAGAACGTTCCAGAAACGAAACGTTCTTTTTTGCCTCTTATTGTGCTGCGAAAGCTTCCATTTGTTTTAGAGTCATCGGCCCTTCAATGCGCTGCTGAATTTTCCCTTGTTCATCAATGAAATAAGAAGTTGGGATGAGGAGAACTTTGTACTTTTTAATCCCGATCTCTTCCTTCTCATCAAGTAAAATGGGGAACGTGTAGTGATACTTATCCACGAATTTTTGCACAGAGTTTCGATTGATCTCCTGTGACGTTAGATTAACAGCAAGTACCTTAACATCTTTTCCATACTTTTCATGGAAGGTCTGCATCTGAGGCATCTCTTCTTTACAAGGTGGACAGTACGTTGCCCAGAAGTTTACAATGACTTTTTTGCCTCGTAGGCTAGATAACGACACCGTCTTTCCATCTAACGTAGAGAGGGTAAAATCAGGAGCCATTTTCCCTTCTTCTAGCCCTGATGCAGGAACATCTTGATTTTTTTCTGAACCATCTTCATAGGAACGAAGGTCATCTTGCGGTGGGGCGGCTTCTGTTTTAGCAGGCGCAAAATTTTGCCATGCGGTATAACTAATAAGCGCTAATAGCAGAAGGACACCTAATAGTTTTTTAACCAACGTAATCGTCCCCTTTCGTATATGTAGTGAAAGCGGTTTATTGTTTGTCCTTTTATTATATACGATGAACAGGAAAAAACATACATTGTACACCAAAGGTTCACAAACTGTTTCGCATTTGTATATTTGCTTCATCTCCTCTTCACAAGGATGTAACCGGAGGGATGCGTATTATGACCAATCGTAATAAGAGTTGGTGGTATGTAGCAGCAATTTTGTTTCCACTGATTGGTATGATGTTGTTTGTCATGTGGTGGGGAAGCGGTGAGCCAGAAAAAAAGTCGATCGCGATTCGTTTTCTTTGCCTATCATTCGTAGGGATGTTGCTGTGGGCGTGATTGAAATCTTCTCAACGGATAGCGCGGAATTCATCAAGGATTAAAAAGACCATCCACAGTGGAATGGTCTTTTTAATTAGATTTGTTTGTACTGTTGAAATGCAGCTGAATCTGCTGGCACATTTTCTAAATAGCAGATCTTCCCGCTTTCGTCTAAACGCGCAATGTCAATGCCTTCTTGTGTAAAGACTTCCCCTGTTTTCTTCTTCCCGCAAACGGCCCATTTTGTTTGATACTGATCCGTGCCTTCTACACGCTCCCAGCCTTCAAACATGTGCTTAATATCGCTATTGTATTCATAAAACATTTTCATGAACATTTTCCAGCTTTCAATGCCTTCTTTACGGTCTCCGTTTAGTACAAATGACATGTCATCCGAAAATAGAGAGAATAGATCCTCCATTGCTTGTGTGCTAGTACGTGATTCATCAAATAATCCAAAATAACGCTGTAAGTTTTCCATGTTGTAGTTCCTCCTTTAATTTATAAAACCATTTTGTCGTGTACGATGCCCTGAATTCTCGTCAAGCTCTCGGGCGGGCACTTTTTGTCTATTTCAGCAGCAAGTGACCCAATCGATTCTCGCTTTAGCGTTGTTTTCCACGACGTTTCCGCTTCTTCCATTAAATTTGAAAGCAATCGAACTTTTTTCTCTTCAAGGTTGAGCATATCTTGTAGAATACCACTAGAAGAATAAAGTGACTGCTTGCCTTCAATCGCCACGTACACATCATAAATCTGAATATCGTCGGGCTGTTTTTTTAGCTTGAATCCACCCTTTGCTCCAGGAACGGAGACGATCAAATCAGCGCTCACGAGTTTTCGTAGCAATTTTTGAAAATAGGACGGTGAGGCCCCGAGTAGTTCACTTATAACCTCCCCTGGCAATACGGCTTTAGGGGGCAGAAAGTTTAAGATTAACAGTGCATAAACGGATTGCTCGACACCGGTTTTCATTTGCATGGGGCGATAATCTCCTTTAAATATAAAGTGGATAATGTTTGTCCTCTTTATGTATGTTAACCGATAGGTGGAAGTTTGTACATGGTTATTTTATCCATAAAAAAAGCCCGTGATTAAAAATCACGAGCCTTTTTTGTATTCATTATGCTAAAGATTTCGATTCTAGCTTGTCGCGAAGAACCATTTGTAGAATTCCACCATGACGGTAGTAATCAATTTCTACTTCGCTATCGAAACGAACAAGTACTTCGAATTCTTTTTTGTTGCCAGCTTCATCAGTCGCCACAACTTTTACAAAATCACGAGGTTTTACCGTTTCGTCGATTTGAACCGCAATCGATTCAGTTCCTTTTAATCCTAATGTCTCAGCGCTTTCGCCTTCTTTAAATTGAAGTGGAAGAACACCCATTAGGACAAGGTTACTACGGTGAATACGTTCAAAACTTTCTGCGATAACTGTTTTAATACCAAGAAGGTTTGTTCCTTTGGCAGCCCAGTCACGAGAGCTTCCCATTCCGTAGTCTTTACCAGCGAATACCACTAAGCCAGTGTTGTCCGCTTTGTATTTCATACAAGCATCATAAATGCTCATTACGTCGCCTGTTGGCCAGTAAGTTGTGTAACCACCTTCTGTACCAGGTGCTACTTGGTTACGGATACGAATGTTTGCGAATGTTCCGCGCATCATTACTTCGTGGTTACCACGACGAGATCCGTAAGAGTTAAAGTCTCTGTGCTCAACGCCGTTCTCAAGTAGGTAACGACCTGCAGGAGAGTTTTTCGCGATTGAACCAGCCGGTGAAATGTGGTCAGTTGTCACAGAGTCACCGAATTTTGCTACGATGCGAAGATCTTGTAACGGTTCTACTGTACCAGGCTCAGCTGATAATCCTTCAAAGAATGGAGGATTTTGGATGTACGTAGAGTCGTTATCCCAAGTGTATAATGCTTCTTCGCTTGTTTCGATTTCATTCCAGCGCTCGTTGTCGTCAAATACGTGCTCGTATTCTTTACGGAACAAGTCTGGAGTTACTGTCGCTTTTACAACTTCGTTGATTTCATCCATTGATGGCCAGATGTCTTTGAAGAATACATCGTTGCCGTCTTTGTCTTTACCAAGTGAGTCGCTTTGAAGATCTACATCAACCGTACCTGCAAGCGCATATGCCACAACTAACGGTGGAGATGCTAGGTAGTTCCCTTTTACAAGTGGGTGGATACGTCCTTCAAAGTTACGGTTACCTGAAAGAACAGATGTTACAAGTAAGTCGCTGTCTGCCACTGCTTTTTCGATCTCATCTGCTAATGGACCAGAGTTCCCGATACATGTTGTACAACCGTATCCAACAATGTTGAATCCAAGTTGCTCAAGGTATGGAAGAAGTTTTGAATCTTCTAGGTAACCCGTTACAACTTTTGAACCTGGTGCTAGAGATGTTTTTACATAACCTGGTACTTGAAGGCCTTTTTCAGTTGCTTTTTTCGCAACTAATCCAGCTGCAACTAGTACGTATGGGTTTGATGTATTTGTACAGCTTGTAATCGCCGCAATCGCGATTGCACCTGTTTTCATTGTTACGTCTGTTCCATTTGCTAATGGGAACGTGATTTCTTTATTTGCATCCGTTGCTGTTAAACCAAATCCTTGGTTACCAGCTGGTGCAACTAACGCATCGTTAAATGCTTTTTTCATTTGAGATAATGGAATTAAATCCTGTGGACGTTTTGGACCAGAAAGGTTTGGCTCAATTGTCGCAAGGTCGATTTCCACTACAGATGTATAAGTTGGATCTGCTGCATCAGCTGTGAAGAATAAGCCGTTCGCTTTGCAGTATTCTTCTACTACGCGTACTTGCTCTTCATCACGGCCTGTTAAGCGCATGTAATCAAGTGCTTCTGCATCAACTGGGAAGAATCCACAAGTAGCACCGTATTCAGGAGCCATGTTCGCAATCGTTGCACGGTCAGCAAGTGGTAATACCGCTACCCCTGGTCCGAAGAATTCAACGAATTTTCCAACTACGCCTTTTTGACGAAGAACTTGCGTTACTTTTAACGCTAAGTCAGTTGCTGTTGTACCATTTGGAAGTGTACCTGTTAGTTTTACCCCGATTACTTCAGGCACTGGGAAGTAAGATGGTTGACCAAGCATTCCTGCTTCTGCCTCAATACCACCAACACCCCATCCAAGAACGCCGATACCGTTAATCATTGTTGTATGAGAGTCGGTACCAACTAATGAATCTGGGAATGTTTCGATTTCACCATTCGCATTTTCTTTCGTTTGAACAACGTTTGCTAAATATTCTAAATTCACTTGGTGAACGATACCTGTTGCTGGTGGAACAGCACGGTAGTTATCAAATGATTTTTGTGCCCAGCTTAAGAATTTATAACGCTCTGCGTTACGTTCAAATTCTAAGTCCATGTTGAAGTTCAGCGCGTCTGGTGTACCCGCTCTGTCTACTTGTACGGAGTGGTCAATTACTAGGTCTACTGTAATTTCTGGGTTGATTTTATCAGGATCTCCACCAAGGTCTGCCATTGCTTTACGAAGAGACGCTAAGTCTACAACTGCAGGCACCCCTGTGAAATCTTGAAGGATAACGCGTGAAGGCTTGAACGGAACGTCGATTTCTTGAACGTCGTTTGTACCCCATTTTGCTAAGTTTTCAACGTGTTCTTTTTTAATTACACGTCCGTCTACTTGGCGAAGAACAGATTCTAATAATACCTTTACAGAGTATGGTAATTTAGAAACCTGACCAATTCCAGCTTCTTCTAAAGCTTGTAAGCGGTAATAAAAATACGTTTTGTCATTAACAGTGAACGATGAACGAGCATTAAATGCATCATGTTTTGTCATCTTGTTTTACCCCCTTGAAACAATTATGTATGTTGCCTACTAAGTCCCATCTTAGGTTTTCCCTACGCATTTATCTTAATATAATGTTATACATAAGTAAATAAAAAGAATGTTATTAATTAGCATAAGTTTTGCTTATTGCTTGGTACATAAGGGTTTTTGTAAGAAAATTTGTGAAATTAGATGGAAGCGTCATCACTTTTCTTTTCCTTGAATTGGTTGTTCATAAACCTGTTTTTCCGTGCACAATAAGAACGCACAGACGTGCAACATTGATGAGGAGGTTTTCACCATGGCAAAACGAAAAGCAAATCACCAAATTCCAGGCGCAAACGCAGCAAAAGCTCAAGGAAAAGGCGCTGGTTATAATGAAGAATTCGCAAATGAGCCTTTAACAGAGCAACAAAAACAAAACAACAAGAAACGCAAAAAAAATCAATAAGTCCGTATGTTTTATTGATTTTGGAGATACTAGTAACAGGGAGATTTTCAAACCGCCGACCCCGTTGGGAAATCCCTAAAAGCAGGTCCTTATTCGAGGACCTGCTTTTTCGTGCAAAAAAAACACCCTCTTGTGATAAGAAGGTGTTTGCTCACTTATTGTTCGTTGTTTACAGAATCTACAAGCCCTTTTAAATCTTGTTGAAATTGTGTCAGCTGCTTGTGCTGTGAATCGGAAGCCACCTCAAGAGCATTCTCAATTTGCGCATAAGCTTCATTTACTTCTTCTTTTACATGCTTTAATTCTTGTCCATAAGACGATTGACCTTGAACAAGATTAGCTTGTGCATTCGCATCAAGTGCTTGTTTATGCCCCTGCTGTGCAGCCTGAAATGCCTGCTGTTTATTTTTATGATATGGCATCATGTATCCTCCTCTTAGAGCGGTTGCTGCCGCAAAAATTGTGGCAGTTCACCATTTATTGTTTCGTTTTGAGGCGGCTTTCATACGGAAAATTATCTGAATAAAACATCGCTTCTTTTCTCATTCTAATACCAAGAGGAGGGATTCACATGAACAAAAACAGCAGTAAAGACATGCACAAAAATGCCCCTAAGGGAGACAATCCTGGTCAACCAGCTCCACTTAGCGGATCACATAAAGTTAAAAACCGTCAGCACAGTCGTCAAAAGCACAACAGCGGCCACGACATGTAAAAGAGCAAAGAGCTTGTCATTCCGGCAGGCTCTTTCTTTTATGCCTTCTTTACCACGAGGTGTGACAATCTGCTCAATTAATTGGCGCTTCTCACGATTGCTATATTGCTGCATATGATAAAAGAAGTTCTCTTACTACGATAAGAGACATTTTATGATGGTGGAGGCAGAGGAATGATGAATGACCGAAAACGTCCCAAAAATCATTTTTTGCATGATTTGGAGGATCTTGTGGACTTTTTCTTTTCGCACCCTTTTACAAGCTATTTAGATTGTGATAGCGTTCGCATCGATTTATTTGAAACGAGCACATCATATATCGTAGAAGTAGATTTACCTGACTTTGACAAGGATCACGTGCTCATTGAGGTTTTTGAACATCAGTTACGCATTCAAGCCAAAAAAGAGCAGCTCGTGAAAGTTGAAGACAGCACAAACAACTCGTTTTCCGCTCAAAAAGACGTCAAATTGGTGGATCGTACCGTTGATTTTCCGTTCTCCCTTCCCAATCAGCCAATGAAGGCGACCCTTGAGAATGGTGTGTTAGAAATCACTATTGAAAAAGAAGGGAAAGTATCACCCCCTATTTCTACTCTTGCTATTACAGAATGGTAAAAAATCAAGGATAAATGGGAAGCATGGAGAATACTCCTTTGATGCTTCTTTTTTTGTATTTATATTGATTATTTAGCACATAGTTTATTTAATTCTTATAAGTCAGAAAAACCGAGTTCTTTGCTTGTAAAGAACTCGGTTGATTTTTCTTCTAGTTTAGAAAGCTTTCGTACGTATCATTGTCTAGCTTCTTAACGATGGCTACGAGTAGCTTTAAGGTGTTTTCCAAGTCTTTTTTACTGATCATGGATGTATGACTGTGGATGTAACGGGACGCAACTCCGATCACAATCGTCGGAACTCCCTGTTTGTGAAGATGGAATTCACCACCGTCCGTTCCTCCCCCTAGCATCACGTCAACTTGATATGGAATGTTGTGCTCTTCGGCTGTTTGAATAACAAAATTTCGAAACGCCGTATTTGGAACCATGGACGAGTCTAAAAAGGTAATTAGTACACCTTCTCCTAACTTTGCTTTGTTTGGATTCCCACCTGGTCCATCCTCCGCTACACCGACATCAAGCGCAATGGCTACGTCCGGATCAATCACATAAGGTGCCGTTTTCGCTCCTCGTAGGCCCACTTCTTCCTGTACGGTTGCACCTGAAAAAATGGTATTTGGATGTTGTTCATTTTGAAGTGCCTTTAATAGTTCAGCCGCCAGCCAGCAGCCAATTCGGTTATCTAGCGCTTTTGCTAAAATCGTATCATGGTCAGGTAAAATCTCAAATGGACAAATGGGAATAATGGGATCGCCCACTTTAATTCCCCAGCTCTTCACCTGTGCTGCATCCTTCGCTCCTACATCAATAAACATTTCACGCATTGGATAGACCGTATTTCGTTCCTCTGGACGTAAAATGTGCGGTGGTTTGGAACCAATAACGCCCGTGTACGATTTTTTATCCGTAATAATGGTTACTCGTTGTGCTAAAAGAACTTGATCCCACCATCCTCCTAGAGGGACAAAGCGCAAATATCCTTCCGACGTAATCTCACTGATCATAAAGGACACTTCATCCATATGCCCAGCAAGCATTACTTTTACATTTCCACCCTTGCCCTGCTTTTTACCGAAAATGCTCCCAAGTCGATCTGTCAGCACGTCAGCGCCACTCGCCTCAAATTCTTTTCGCAGTATGTCACGAATACGATGTTCGAATCCCGGTGCACCCGCTTCTTCTGTTAACCTCTTTAGTAGTTCCATGTTCTCATCACCTTCCGTATGTATTCCACTTATTAAAATGAGATTTATTTCCATTTTTATTCACTTTATTTTTTAAAATTTATTTTGTTTATTTAGAACATAGTTATTTTAGATCTTATATAATTCAAATGGAGACGGATAGCCTCATACCATTTGCTTCAAACTATCTATAAAACAACGCGAAAGGATGAGTGATCAATGCTTCATACTGCATGGAAAGGGACATTATCGTTCGGTTCAATTGATATTCCAATTCGCCTTCACACCGCAACGGAAGATCAAGAAATTAAGCTTCGGTCTCTTCATAAAGAATGTTTGACGCCCATTAAATATGAAAAACGGTGTCCATCATGCGAACAAGACGTAGACACGGATGATATTGTGAAAGGGTACGAACTTGAAGACGGACGCTTTGTTGTGATTAGTACTGAGGAGCTTCAACAAGTGCGACGCCCTTTTGAAAACAAAGATATTTCAATGGACCATTTTATTGAACTAAACGAGGTGGACCCTCTCTACTTTGGAAAAAGTTATTATATTTCCCCTCAAGAAGCGGGTGAACGGCCTTACGCTATCTTACAGCAGGCGCTGCTCGATACAAACAAAGTCGGAATCGCATCCGTTTTTCTTCATTCACGTCAGCAGGTTGTACTAGTACGAGCGCTTGAAGACGTGCTTATTATGCATACGCTCTATTTTCTAGAGGAAATTCGTGACGTTGAGAATGTTCCTAACTTACGCGATCAGCTCGTAGACACCCAGCATAAGGACCTTGCAGGAAAGATTATTAACGAGATGACCCAACCGTTTAATCCCAATCATTTTCATAATCAATACCGTGATTCCTTAAAAGATCTCGTTGAAGATAAACTTGCAGAGGGACAGGTCGTCTCACCGAAGGAACCGACGAAGCAATCAAATGTGAAAGACTTGATGACAGCTTTAAAAATGAGTATTGACTCTCCACCGACCGCAAAGCCTAAACGAAAAACCAGTCAAAAAAAAGTCAGTCGCCCCTCTTCTTGAAGGAACGACTGACTTTTTACTTATATTTTTTTGATTTCGCATTCATGTTTATTTTTATAGACCGGCTGTCCATAAGAAGTTGGTAGCGTAACGAATTGTTCCACCTGATTGTTTTTCACAAACACAATGACGCTGTTATCGCCGCTTTCAATCCCTGTTGCTTTTGCTTCCATCCAATCAAAGCCAAGCTTTTTGTTGATAGATGCTACCTTTGTATGAGGCTCAAACACATATACCTTGTCCCAATGAAAATGAAACACTTTGTTTAAATTGACCGTTGCCACATCTGACTGTTGCTGTTCCTGCTTTACTTCATGAATAAATTTTTCTTGAGCTTGAGCTTGGTTCTGCTTGCTGTACGATCGGTCAATAAAAAAGATTGACAATAATGCAACAAGGGTCACGATCAAAATCCGTTTCACAGCTGATACCCTCCAATAATATAAACATAACCCCTTTTTCTCTTTCTTCATTCTAGAAAAATTCGTTTTGAAACACAATAGACAACTTGCCCTATCTTACGAAAAGATTCAAAGGTATGAGAAAGAATGGAAAACATGTCCCGTAGTAGTTTACATGATTTCGTTCATTTGTAAAAGAAAAAACATACAGGAGCATTTAACAACTGTTCTGACAACGTTTTTTAAAGATTTATGACGGTCGCATCTAGAAAAAAGCGAAGAAAATGTCTTCCTTCATTGTGCGTATCTCCCACTAAACCATTTAAAAAGTCGGAGAACTTTTTTACTGCTGTAGAAGGGTAAGTAAAAACGTTTCGACCATAAGGGTATGAGTAGGTAAAAAAGGCAGTCCGCCGATCTTCACCGTTTCTAGGCTCTGATAAAATTGCGTATGCCGGTATTTCCCATGACTCAATCCAGGAAATAGTACGCATGCGCCTAGTGCTTTTCTCCTCCCATCTTTCTCTCGATACGCGTCTCGATATCGATGCATCGTGTAAATATCGTCTACGAGCGGCGTGCTAACGGTTTCGTTTACGTTTGCTCGATATTTGGCATCAAATATAAAGGAACGAGTAACTTTATTTCGTGTCCATTCCACTAAAATATCTGGACGTTGTACGCTTGTAGGTGTTTCAAGCGTCGGCTGAAAAACAACCGTAATCTCCAACTCCTGATTCCGAAAGTACTGACGACTACCAGAAGGAAGCACCATATAAGCGTGAGGCGCTTTTTTGACGCGCTGAAAATGCTTGTTGAGAATCTCACATAGTTTTAAAAATGTCCAATATTCGTAAAGCTGATAAAGTGGTCTCACAGCTAACTGATACGCACTACGCTCCATTACAAGTTGGCCGTTCATATGTAAAAATAAGCGATAAGCTTCTTTGTATCCCCTTCCCATCCTCATTTGATTTGAGGCAGGAATAATCGGGGATGATTGGACGCCTTTCCAAAACGAACGTTGTAAGCGCTCCTGTACAAGCGGCCGCAGAGTAGCGAGATGGCGATTCATCGTTTTCTTAAAAAAATCTGGTACAGATGGTTCGTCTAATAAATCATCTAGCTCCGCTATTTTGCTTTCGAGGCGTTTTAGCATTCCTTTAATCGCTTGGTTTTCCGGTGAGTTTGGGACGAGTTCTTGTGATCGTTTTAGCCCCTTTTGGGGAACTGGGTGCTCTTCACCCTTTTCTAAAACTTTTGGATGCTTTCAAATATAGGAGCGCGCATAAGATGTCATGTCTAGCGCCGTCACACGTTTGGTTGGTCGGTACTGCGTAGATAACGTGGCATGCGCGTGCTGCTCGATCCAATCTACCTGCTCTAAAAATCTCTCGAGCATTTTAATAAGTAAATAAGAAAAATGAACCAACGAGGAAGACTTTCCCTTAGGTGCTGGCCTAACGCCGATATAAGAACCACTTTCTGGATGATAAGGTAGCCCCTCGATAAGATCGTTCGTTTCCTGGAGCAACAGCATATACATAGAATGATACGGAACTTTCGTTGGAAAAATCTCCATCTCAATGTTGAGAAGCATTTCATCCGCTTTTTCATCCCAGATTGAAAACGAAAAAGAACCAAGCTCACGACGAAACGTCATTTCCCCGACTAAAATGCTTCTGTCCTCTACCTGCACCTGCTGAATACTTTGCACAAAGCGATCTTGCTTTTGACGGTACGCAAGCATTCTGTCGCCTTTTGGGACAACGGTAAGTTGGTAGGTTGCCTGTTCAAAAAACAATGGCCTTGTCCACCACTCGTTCTGAAGAGGTGATAGAGACTCATGCTGAACGATGAGACGTCTGATACGTTTTCCTTGCCATGATAAAAGCATTTCATCATTTTTGATTCCATAGTAGACTTTCATTTTCTCATACTGTTCATGGTATGCTCGACCTGTGATTGTGAGGGTAAAATCATCTGTTTCTACAACAAGAAGCGGCTCGTTAAGAGGAGAACCAGAACGAAGCAAATCCATCTCGCTCATACCTCCTAATCATCTCCATGAGCTTCTTCGCCGTCCGGGGAAAACGCATTCCGTCCGCTTGAATAACAGCTGTTTCGATTTGCTCATCTAACACCGTATTCGTACAATAATGATACAAATCTTTTAATACTTCCCCGATGCTGCCGTCTTGTCCTTCGAGACGAGGAATGATCTTTTGCAGAAGCTGAAAATCATACGCTTGATCAAAGGTAAATAATCCGCTTTGCAGCGCGTAGATCATGTAAAAGCATAGATCGTCCCGTGTTCGATATGTAATTTGAAAGCCCCCCTGATACAAGATTTCGTTTACCTTGATCAGCTCTTGAACCGTTTCTTGAATAAGTGTTTTATGTTCCATTGCTTCTTTTAACGACACATACGTGCTTTTAAGCAAGTTATGAGCATGTAGTGGCGTTACTACCTTTTCTTCTTCAAAAAAAGCCTCCAAATAAATGCGGTTGAATTCAAGCGTATTTGCACGGTCAATAACCTTCGGACTAATACGGTGCGTCGTTTCATCCATGTTAATCGTACCGATTACATACACATTTTCAGGAATCGTCATCCCTTCACCTAAAGGTAAAAGTGATGCTGTTTTCAGCTCATCTCCCCCTCGCTTCCTCGTCTCTAGCACGCTCAAAAACTCACTTAAATAATATTCGACCCGTGACAAATTCATCTCGTCTAATACGAGGAAAAACGGCCGATCTAACTGTTTGTGCGCACGTTCTAAAAATAAAAAAAAAGGTCCCTTTTTAAACTCATCCTGTAGGTTTGTATAGCCTAGTAAATCCCCGCTATCTGTCCAATCTGGTTTGACGGGCAGAAGAAGAAACTGACCGTTTTCCTCGGTCGCACCAAGACTTTCTGCAAACAGCTCTGCAAGCTTCGTTTTCCTTGTTCCACTTATGCCTGAAAGTAGGAGGAACGGCTTTGATTGGAGTGAGAAATAGACGCTTGCAATTTCTTCTTTTAAATAGAAAAATCCTTTGTTTTCAATATATGTATGAATGTGTTCAATCGTTTCCCGAACGGAGGCGCTTCCTTCTTTTGATGACGCATAGTGAAGCTGCTGAATAAGGTTTAATACGCCCGTTAGCTCCTTTTGTAGCACCTGATCATCTGGTAGTGACGCCATGTAATAAGGACGAAACGTAATCATGCTCTGCTCGATTCTTTGTGCAATCGCTGTATTTCCGATAAAGGCTTCCTCTTCCTTATAAGGATCTTCATCTGGCAACAGGTATCGTAGCGCTTCTTTCTGATCACTGCTGTCTTCTTTCATACGAACGACTAGATATAAGCGCTCTCTGTCCTCGCTGTAAATGTACTGAGCCATAAGCAATTGCTGTGACGTAGGTTGAATCGTAATAATAGGAAGTTCTTGTTCCCATTCCCCCGTAATCTCGTAAAAAGATTCTTTCAGATAAGAACGTAATAGCTCCGGGAGAACCGAACGAATAAGTTTTTCTCCTGCTTCTGCTGAAAAATGTCCACTGCCTTTTTTGGAAGCTTGTACAACTTCATAAAAAGTCGATTGTAGTGCGTTCAAGCGTCTCCCTCCCTTTTTCAATCATAATAAAAGGCTACCTTCACTAACATTAGTAGCCTTTTTACGTGTAATTTAATCTCCATTGTAGCATTTTCACCACGTTAACACCTTAAATATAAGTCCAGACACGAGTAACCCTAATAAAACCGTCATGAAAAATGAGAAAATCCCTCTGTAGATGGAGCTCTTCTTCTCATTTGTAATGTCACGAAAGCCGAGTGCGCCGACAATGGCACCTGCAGCAGCAACTAAAATACAAATGGATAGCAGTAGCTTAATAAACACGTCGATCCCTCCCCTCTCAAAAAAGCACCTTACCCATCTATATTCACGTTCCCCGCGATGTGCCCTCATAAATTTCCTGTACTAGGACCACAGGCTTGGACATATACTGAATTACTTAATGGGAGGAGATGCGAACATGGCTTATATGTATTCAAAAGGATGGTTCATCCAAAAATTAAAAGAAGTGAACGTGACGCGAATTGAAGGACGAAAGCTAGAATCCCACAAAACGTACATTCTGCGCAACTTATACGAGAAGAAAGTTATAAACAAAGAATAAAGATCCTCACCTGAATCGTACAGGTGGGGATCCTTATTAAATGCTCGCTTCAAGCACACGGCCTTGCTCATCAAAGGTTACGTGGATACGGTGACCGCCAAATAAATCTCCGTCATGGTACTCACCGTACACACCCGCTTTTTTAATCACAACATCATATAAGCGAAGTGAAGATACAAACTGATCCTTGGTCACGTCAAATGCTCCAGCATCAACCGCATCCCAGTCTAGGTCAGGATCATTTTCGTCATACTGAGGCCAAACGTCATTTTTATAGGATAGAAGCTTATCTGCGATTGCCTCTTTAGCCGTTTGATCAAAGACTTCTAGCTTACTATACAACTGCTCTGCTTTATTCAGCAAAGTTAAAACGCCTTCAGCCTCTATGTACCAACGTACAACTCCATCTGTTTGTTCATAGCACCCCATCTGTTCATTGTAAGTAAACACTCCAATGATAGAAGAAATCTGTTCGTACATGAATGCGCCCTCCTTTTTATTGTCGTTCGCTATTCACACCATCCAAAAATCCATGAATAAAATCACTTGGTACACACAGTGTGTCAATGACTCTCCAAACAATAATCAAGATGAGCATATGCATCAGTATCCATATGGTCCATTTCCATCTTCTCTCCACTACTTCCACCCCTATGTATATCGACGGAAGCTTTTGTAACATCCGTTTCTGTAAGTTTCTTATTATATCACAGACAACGCGTGGATGATTGTCTCTTCCACTAAAAGAAGCTAATGCTCTTGTCAGAACATTAGCCTCAAACACTTACTGATCGTCTTCAAGCTCTTTAAACGCGTTAGCAGCGAGGTTCGCAATCGTCATGTCATCCATCGGTGGATTATGGAGGCCGGCCCTGACGTCACGATAATAGCGCTGCATCGGGTTGGATTGCTGCAGACTTTTCGCTCCAACAATACGCATTGCACGGTCCACCACTCGCACAGCGGTGTTCGTCACGACGTGCTTCACTGCTCCTAGCTCTGCCCCGAGCTGTGTACGGTCAGGTGCTTCATCCCATTTCTGTGCTACGCTATACATAAAGTGACGGGCATTGAGCAATTCCAGCTCGATTTCTCCAATTGCCTGCTGAATGGTCGGAAGCTCACGAATCGGCCCTGGCAGACTATTCGGCGAATAGTCGTTCGCAAATTGCACCGCATAATCACGAGCAGCTAGAGCAATTCCCATATAGCACGCAGGAATATGAAGCAACCATCCGCTTGGCTTTTTCTTTTGAGGAGTGCTCAATAGCTGCGTTAAATAATGACTTGGAATTTCCACATCTTCTAACATAAGGTCATGACTTGCCGTACCTCTCATCCCAATCAAATCCCACGTTTCTTGAATGGAAACGCCTTTTGCATCTTTTGGAATTATAAACTGTCCGACCTCTTCCGTTTCATCAATGGTCGCCGTCACAAAAATATAATCAAGCGCAACAGACATAGATGTAAAGGTTTTATGACCGTTAATCACCCAGCCATCTGCCGTTTTTTTCGCCGTTGTTTCAGGCTTCCCACCTCGCGTCGGACTGCCTGTTTTCGGCTCTGTGGCGGCCGTGTTGATCAGCGCGCCTCTGCTAATTTCCTTAAATAAAAAATCAATCATCTCGTCAGACCACGGTCTTTTCTCCGCTAAATCCATTGTAATGCCGACGTGCCAGCCGATGCTCAGCGCAGTGGCTCCGTCGCCTCTTGCAATTTGCTCTTGAAACAGCACAAATTCATACAACGATAGCTCTTTTCCTCCATATTCCGCTGGGAGTGTGAAGGTTGGATAGCCCATACTTTTTAAGTCTTCAATATTGTCAAATGGAAAAGATCCCTCTTCATCATGAAGCGGTGCACGCTTTCGAAATTGAGGAATGAATTGATTTAGTTGATCGTAGATACGCTGCTGGCGTTCATTTTTAACAAAAGACATGCTCATATCGTTTAACTCCTTCCACTTCTTTAACCATAGTAATTGAATCGGATTAATTAGAATGATAGCAAATATTTCGTTTAATGAATAGTATTTGCTTTTAATAATGAATATTTAGCACATGATTTTGTTAGAATAAGTAATCTCTATTTTCTCACCGAACGATGTAAAATGTTCTTTACCAACTTTCTCCTTGTTAGTAAAATAAACTTACAAACAATGACTTCGTTTATGAGGAGCGAATACTATGGAATCAATCGGTACTTTCCCCACGCATCTAAGCAGTTATACCATTTTAGAAGGTATTCAAGAAACAATTATTATTGCTGACATTCACTATCGCATTCAATGGATGAATTCTAAAGCTGTGGAAATACTTGGTCCATTAATGAAGCTATACGGAATTAACGACATTCACGATGTGCTTGGTCAAAGCATGGATTTGTTTCATTCCTCTCCTGGGCATCAGCAGCACGTCATGCAAGAGCTTCATTCTACTCATCGCGCCCGTATCAACATTAAACAACGCTATGTGGCTGAAACGGTTATTCATCCGGTCTATAATGAGAACGGAGACAAGCAGGCCTATTTACTAATGCTACTAGACGTCACGACCCAGGCGAAGCAGGCTGAGAAAAATCAAGCAATTATTGATGAACTCTCAACTCCTTTATTAAAAATCTGGCACGACATCTTGGCGCTTCCTATTGTCGGCTCCCTAGACGATGTGCGGGGCAAAAAGCTCGCCGAACGCGTATTAGAAGCCTGTGTTAAAGAAGGCGCGCGTTATTTCTTAATTGATTTATCATCGTTAAAAGAGTTAGATGATCACAGTGGCTATCATATCCACATCATGGCCGAAGCCCTGCGCTTAATTGGGACAAGGTGCTTAATCGTTGGAATTTCACCAGAGCTTGTGCAATCTCTCGTTCACTATGATTATCGCTGGACCACTTTCTCTACTGTTCAGCAGTGTATCGCGTATATAATGAAAGAAAATCATATGACCTTTACCTCCACTAAAAGCCCCTCTTCCAAATAGGAAGAGCGGGCTTTTTCCTTTTCCGTTCTAAAAACTTATTCACGTCTAGGCGCATCTGGTCATATAGTACATTATCAACATAAAAGGGCGGGTGAGGACACGATGCCAAACGTTATCAACATCTACAGCTTAAAAATCAACAGCATCTCAAACAATGGTTCTGTTAATATCGGTGAATCCTTGCACAACAGCCCTGTAGCGAACTCCAAGTCGACCGGAACGAACGCCTCCTACGGCGATGTATCCCCAGCCACTGCTCGGATGAAGAATATTTACATTGATCCTGACACGAACGACCAAGGTGATATTGCAAGTATTGACCATGTGAATGGTTATCAGCAATAGCATCAAAACATTCAAAGGAGTTTCTTCTATGCCTTTACAAGTAAACGTTTTTAACGTATGGACAAATGAAATTGCGAACAACGGAAACATTGATTTTGGTTCTACGATTCATAACAGTCACACCGCCAACTCGAAGCTATTCGGCGTGAATTTTTCCATCGGAAACTTTTCTCCCTCTACGTCGGTCTTTGCAAACGGTGTTTTTGACGGCGATGTTAGTGACCAAGATCAAATTGCGAACCCATCGATGCCAATCGGCAATCAAATTTAACCGAAATTTATACGGTGCTCACGCACTTCTCTCCGTTGTCCCAACATATGATGAGATAAATGACAGGAGGTTATATGATGTTTCCATGGGGACAATCGCTCTTTAAGAAACAGATGGAAGGCTTCACAAATGGAATGAACACGAAAGATATTGATCAATACGTTCAGCAAATCCTTTCTTCCACAATGGGAAATTCCTTTCCGGATTTTATGAAAGGAAATGACTTTTTCAAGCAGGCTCAGCAAGGAAATAAAACGGGACCGACAACCTCTATGGGGTCTTCTTCTCGAATGGAGACACACGTATTTGAGACACTTGATGAGTGCATCATACAGGTAAAAATTCCTGATAAGTCTATGCTTCAGTCTCTTCGTGTCTATCACACGCCACACACGTGTATTCTTGAAGGATACGAAGGAGAAAACGAATTTCGTGAAGAAATTTCGCTTCCGTGTTCGGTAAAACGAAAAGGAACAAAAGCGATTTACCGGAGCGGCGTGCTGGAAATTAAAATGCCGAAATATACGAATATTCCCCTTTCACAAGTGGACGTCCATGACTTTGATTAACATGGGCGTCTTTTCTTTTACTCGTAAAATCTACTTTTCTCGCATATAATGTGCTAACAATGAAAAAAGGTGTGAGAAAGCATGGCCGACAACCGCTTTAAAGATTGGTTTCAATCCACAACAGAATCGGATCGTGATCAGTTTTGGAACCGAATTTTTGATCAGCCTTTTATGGAAGATGTACATAAAGAAAACGTTTCGTCCCCACAAATCGTCAACGAGCACCCAAACTACCCACAGGTCGATATGTTTGAATACGAATCACAGCTAACGCTTTTATTTGATTTACCCGGCGTAAAACGCGGAGACGTTGAGCTTCAAGCAGCAGGAAATGAACTCATCATTCGGGGAAAAAAGCTGACGCGGCTTGCGAAAGAAGCAAACGTTTTGCTGAAGGAACGCCGAGACAATACGTTTGAGCGGGTTATTCCTCTTCCAAAGGTTATTGATGAAGCAGATTGCCGCGCTACGTTTCAAAACGGCGTGCTAATCGTCACCTTTCAGTTCCCTACGCTCTCAAACAGCTAAACTAAAAAAGTGAGGATGTTCATTATGTGGAAATGGTTCCGATCACAGCCTAAAATTGAAACCGTCAAAAAAATCGTTGCTGAACCACGTGAACATCATTCTGCTCATCAATTCACCAAAAGCAATGATGAAATGACAGAAAAGCTCAATACCATTGGAAAACAGATGAAAGAGCTTCAGCGTCTAGAACAGATGGAAAAGAAGGTAAAGGAGCTCGACCGCTTAGAACAAATGGAAAAGCAGCTTCACCATTTGCAAGAAAAGAAGCCAGACGACTCAAAAGAAATGATGTCTAAGCTCGAGCAATCGCTTCAGACTATCGAGCGCCTTCAAAAAAAGCTTGAACAGCTAGAAGCCCATTCTCCCTCTTACATGGAAAAAAAGTTGGACGGGATGGAACAAAAGCTAGAATCCCTCATCAATCAACCTCCTATTATTGTAGAAAAGCTTTTTGTCGAAAAAA
Source organism: Priestia koreensis (assembly GCF_022646885.1). Taxonomy (GTDB): domain Bacteria; phylum Bacillota; class Bacilli; order Bacillales; family Bacillaceae_H; genus Bacillus_AG; species Bacillus_AG koreensis_A. The sequence goes on from NZ_CP061868.1 coordinate 2,251,473, forward strand.
TTATGTTCGATAAAGTTGATTTAAGCAATAACTTCGGACAGCTCGGGATTAAAGACTTATCTGGTCGGTTAAACATCGGAAAAACGTTCGGCCTTGCGGATGAAGATTTAAAAAAGACGCTGTCTAAGGAAAGCGAACAAAGTATAGAAGAAGAAAATCCAACCGGCGAGGTTTCCATTACAAACATGACACAGCGCCCGTCCATTAGTATCGGGCAGCATGATGAAAAAACATAGTTTCTAAAAAAGCAGCGTTCCTACGACGAGGAACGCTGCTTTTTTAATCTCGATATCCATATCCAATGATTTTAAAGGACTTCACATCGGCAAAAACCCCCACGTCGCCTAATAACAGGGAATCATTTGCAGGATAATCTATCATATATACCTCTTTTCCAATAAACGATTTGTCTGTGATACTTCCCATACTTTTTTGAAACACCACTTTTTTTACAGATGCATCTCTCCACGTACCTTTTATATGATGTCGTTTTTCATCTGTAAGCTGGTCCCATACGGCTTCTCTTACATCCGCTGGGTGTACTTTGTTTGTCAGCGAAGACTGCTGACAGCCTGTCATGTTCACTAAAAGAACGAACAGTAGCCCAATCATCATGAAATGTTTCATTGATTTCCCCCTAAAAAAGCCTCTTTATGTAGTAGACGTTTCTTTTTCTATGTTTGTTACATGATGGGGGCAAAAATAAAGAGCCCAACTGTTTTAAATGTTGGACTCACATGTTGTTTTCTCATTCGCCTTGTAGCACATGTTTTGCATGCTTCATTACGTTATTTTTTTATCGATGCTTTACGCTGCTTCGTTTCGGAAAATGGGGTTTTGTTACGCAAAATCGAAATAATCTGATCAATACCACTGTCCAAAAATCCTTTGATCTGGACTTGTTCCCCCTCATGGTTTACAATCAGCTTTTTACCTTTTACAAGCCAGTTTTTATGCACGCGCGTTTTGCTTATCTTCTCATACGGAAATTCTTCAATTTGTGGGTTTCCAAGGAAATCCGAATAAAAAATAAGCTTCGTTTCGGTTGCCACCAATACCCCTTGATAAGGTGCTTCAGCTGTTAAATGATACTGAACGCGATAACACTCTGTACTAGCTAGAATCGTTTCATTTTGCTGTAAGTATGCTAAAACGGCCTGTACCCCTGTTGATTTGGTTGTCATTATATCGCCCCCTATTAATAGTACGAGCGACGGGTGAAAAAAGTTTCATTTTTTTCCATAAAAAAGAGGAGAAAAGTTCTCCTCTTAAAAATATTTTTTCAGCATGACGTTTCTCGCTTCTTCTGTTCGTTTTTGCGTAAGCAAACTGGCAAAAATAAAACTGATAAACGATAAAACAATCGGAAAAACAACGGTATGCATCCCGAGCGGGTTCGGCCAGAATGTCGTGAGTAAAATATAGCTGAAGAGCCCGACAAACATCGAAATCATCGCTCCGTATTTATTACCCTTTTTCCAGTAAAGGCCCATTAAGATCGGCCAAATAAAGACTGCTTCTAATCCACCAAAGGAAAATAAATTAAACCAAATTAACAAATCTGGCGGTTGGATCGATGCAATAAACACCAACACACCAATTCCTGTTGTCGAAATGAAGCTCCATCTTTTCACTTTTTTCTCATCGGCCCCTGGATTGACGTAATTTAAATACACGTCTTTCACAATCGCCGAGCTGACTAACAGCAAGATCGAATCCACCGTAGACATAATCGCCGCCATCGGTGCAGCTAACACAATACCTGCTAGCCACGGAGGCAAAACGGTTAACGTGAGCGTCGGCATTACCTTGTCCCCAATTTCAATTCCAGGAAGCACGGCACGGGCAAACACGCCCACTAAGTGCATGCCAAACATAATGACTGCGGTCACGATCGTCCCAATTACCATCGCTCGGTGCATCGCCTGTGAGTTGCGGTACGACATCGCCCGCACGGCAACTTGCGGAAGACCGACGACACCAACACCGACTAAAATCCAAAAAGATGAAACGTAAAGCGGTGTTAAGGAGCGGTCGGCACCGTAAGGACTGACGAGATTTGGATTTTCTTTCACTAAATCCTGCATGATATGAGGAATTCCTCCCCCTGCTTTCACGGTTGCGATTAATAAAATAAGCGTCCCGGCAAGCATAACCATTCCCTGTAGCGTATCGGTCATGACCACTGCCCGAAATCCACCAATCGCAACATAAATCAGAACAGATAGCGTAAAAATGACAAGCGCGGTTTTATACGGAATTCCGACGAATGATTCGATTAAGCGTGCTCCGCCTACCCACTGTGCAGCGAGTGAAGCAAATAAGAAAATAATGATGCTAAACGCGGATAAAAGGACGACCCATTTGCTGTGGTAGCGCTCCTTTAAAAAGTCTACGAGCGTCACCGCATTCATTTTGCGCGAAACGATCGCAAATTTCTTTCCGAGCGTCGTGAGCACAAAATACCCTGTCACAACCTGAATGACTGACAGCAACACCCAGCCGAGCCCTGTTTGATAAGCCACTCCCGGACCTCCGATGAAGCTACTCGCACTTCCGTATGTCGCAACCATCGTCATCGCTAGCACAAACCCGCCTAACTCCCGACTTCCAATAAAATAATCACTAATAAAATTGTTTGACTCATTCACCTTTCTTGACATCATCACGCCAATAAGAAAAATGATCACTAAAAAAGATAAAAGTGGAAGAATGACGCCCCAATTCATAATCGTTCCTCCTCTTCCTCATCCTCAAATGGCACATCTGTAAAAAACCATTTCGCTATGACGATCACAAGAAAAATAATCAGTATAAGACCGAGAATACAGCTGTAGAAAAACCAGGCGGGAAATCCCCATATGTATGTATATTCTTTGACTGGTTTGCTTCCTAATCCATAGGCAAACCCATACCACCAAACGAATTGAAAGATCGCAAGCGCAATACCAATTAAGGCCTCTTTATGCGCAATTTTAAAGCGAGGATCTTTCTTCTCGTGTGTTTTCTTCATACTTTCTCTCCTTTCTGCCTTTTTGATTATATACCGTTTTGTGGAAACATGCTATGATGGAATCTGGATTTTTAAAATCTACCAATATATGCATCTAGGAGGTCACAGGGGTGATTAAAAAATTGATTATAGGTGTTTTAACGATAGGCGTCTTATACATAGTAATTGCTAGTGCGCTCATGTACACAATGGCACATAAAAAGCCCATCTCAAACCCTGACTATATCATGGTATTAGGGGCAAAAGTAAAAGGCGAAGTGCCGTCGCTTGCTTTAAAATATCGCCTTCAGGTCGCTGCCAAATACGCAAAAAAGCATCCGAACATTCCGATTATTTTAACAGGTGGTCAAGGGAAAGACGAGCTTATTACTGAAGCCGAGGCAGGAAGACGCTTTTTAGTAAACGAAGGCATTGATGAATCGAGATTAATTCTTGAAGATCAATCAACCTCTACGTTTGAAAATTTCGAGTTTGCCAAAAAACAGGCAGACATTAAGCATAAAAAAGGTGTCATCGTCAGCAATAACTTTCATTTGTACCGCTCATCTATTATTGCAAAACGCTTAGGCTACGACATGCATCCACTAGCAGCGAAAACACCCGACGTTGTGAAAGTGAAGGTCGTCGTAAGGGAGTATGCCGCTATTATCAAAACGTTCTTATTTGATCGCGCAAAATAAAAAAAGACGATCCGCACAAAACGGATCGTCTTTTTTTTAATGCTCATAAATCATTTTTCGTGTCATGCCACCGTCAATGATCAGATTTTCCCCTGTTACAAAATCATTTTCAGGATGCGTTAAGTACAAACAAGCTCTTGCAATATCGGACGGCTTTCCTACTCGCCCTGACGGATGCTGCGTATGATCGATATGTCGAAGCTCATCATAATGAGACGTTTCAATCCATCCAGGTGAAATGGCATTGACGCGAATACTGTCATCACCTAATGAAATCGCGAGCGCATGCGTGAGAGCGGAAATGCCTCCCTTAGTTGCCGCATAAGCTTCCGTGTCTTTTTCAGACATGAAGGCACGGGTTGACGCCATATTCACAATGGAACCACCGTTTTCGTTGTTTCGCATATATTTTGCCGCTTCGCGTGATCCGAGGAATACGCTGCGCAGGTTTGTGTTGATAATATCGTCCCACTCCTCTAGCGTCAGCTCATAAGGAGATTTCCATCTCGATACACCCGCATTATTAATGAGGACATTAATTTTGCCGTATTTCTCTACCGTTTCTTTCATTAGAGACACGATGTCTTCTTCTTTTCGGACATCGGTTTGAACGAACAGTGCCGTTCCCTGTTTGCTCATAATCTCTTGGACTAATTGTGCGCCCTTTTCTTCATCCATATCAGCGAGCACAACCTTTGCTCCTTTTTCAGCATAGGCAAGTGCAACACCTTTTCCAATTCCGTTCGCTGCTCCTGTTACAATCACAACTTGATCTTGAAATGACATGTTTGTTCATCCTTTCCACGCATTTGCTTTTGGACTTCTATCTGCTCTATTCCCTTATTCAGCCTCTTTAAAAAGCAAATTCTTTACAAACAGCTCAAATGCTTCTGGTGTTAACGAGCAACCTGATGCACGAGGATGTCCACCCCCGCCAAGCTCTCCTGCAATTTTACTCAAGTTGTATTCGTCCTTTACGGTACGTAAGCCCATTTTCTGTCTTCCCATATCAACTAAAACAGAGAAGTTAATATCATCGTTCTGTAGGCATAGATAGTTTCCAAGCTCTGATTGATAGTTCTCGGCAAATACGACACCAACATAATATTCTGTTCCGTGCAGATTTACAGCTGCTTTAATCATTTGCTTTTCTTTATCATGCAAATATTTCTCGATTTTCTTTTCTTCGACCTCTAATAAAATTTGATGGCGCTCTGAGAACGCAAACGTTGTAGAAGACTCATCTTGTAACGATGCTTCCAGCGTTTCTAAAATGGTATCTTGAAACTCATCGCGGCTAATTAAGTAATAAAGGTTATTTAGCTGCTTCGCACGCTGATTGTCCTTTTCAAACCAGTCCCATGTATCAAACTGACGCACAAGCTCTACGTAGTCATCAAGCGCTGCCGTTTTTGCCAAATAATCATTCTCCACTAAATAATCATAAAATAACGTCGTTGCCGCTGTTTTTGTGCCATCTTCATAGGTAGGTACAATATGAGCCCACTCATACTTTTCTGCCAGCGGTAAAGCGGACGCATGATGGTCGAGAAGCGTTACGTTTTGTCCTTTTTCAACACGTTCTTGAAGAAGTGCCGCTACCTCATCATTGACGCTAATATCTGTAATATATAGATCAATATCTGTTTCTTCGTGTGCTTCTAAAAATTCTGATACGACTTGGTCAATATGCTTGACGCCCACACAGCTCGCTTCGAAGTCTCGATCTTTAAATGCAAGCTTTGCTAGAATCGCGGGACTAATGCCGTCTAAATCATTGTGAGAAAATAAGTGTATTTTATTCATCGTAATCCATCCTTATGTATTCATCTCTTTGCTAGTATGTACGTCCACTGCTGAAATTACTTATTATACCCGGGTCACAGATCGCTGAATTTGCTCATAGTGATGCATATCGTGGTGGACAATTTCCGTAAGTAAAAGCATCAATGAGTAAGGTTCATGAGTATGAGGACAATGAGAAAGACCATTTACTACAATAGGGCTCACCATCTTTTCCTCTTCCCACAAAATAACCTCATTCAGCAGCTCAATGCGCGTATCAATCAATTCGTTTAAAAGAAATAGCTGATCGTTCATTTCCTTACCGTATTGAACCGACCGTTCATTGTAGAAGTGAAAGTCCGGAAACTCAATAGTATCGCCTGCCTGTATTTTTGGCAAGACCACCTCTAAAAAATAGTCATCCCATCCTTTTAAATGAGCGACAACATCTCTCGGACACCACTTACCAACTGCTAGTGCTTCCTGCCACTCATCAGTTGATAAACTCTTCCATTCTTCTCCCCACTCTGCAAGCTTCGATAGCCTTGTCAACACGTGCTTTTTCATCTCCATCCCCCTCTCTCCTTATTATAACACAAATAAGAACAAATGTTCCTATTATTATAAAAATAAAAGAAGCGAGAGGCATCTTCCTCTCGCGATTCGTTTTTACAGATACCGTTACGGTGTAATTGGCTGCTTCTTGATTATTTCCTCATATTCTTCTTTCAATATTGCATAAAACTCGGAGTCTTCTGGTTTCCCCCATTTAAATATATGGTGTTTAAACGTACCCTCGTATCTCATACCACATTTTTTCATAATGTTCGTAGACGCTGGATTACGCGCCAGAGCTGATGCGTGAATTTTATTTAGACCTAGTTCGTCAAATCCATATTGAATCATTCGCTTGGTTACTTCCGTCATATAGCCCTTTCCCCAAAACGGTACCCCAATCCAATAGCCAAGCTCTGCTTTTTGATGAAGCAGTTCAAGCTTAAGGGTATACGTTCCAATGATCTCTTCTGTTTGTTTATCCGTAATCGCAAACGTATACGCTTCCTGTTGCTCCGCTTTTTTCTTGCTTCTTATAATCCAATTTCTTGCCTCACCCTCAGGATACGGATGTGGAATAAGGAGCGTTGTGTCCGCAATGAGGCGGTCTGAAGCAAGTTTTTCCACAAAAGGAGCATCTTCTTCACGCAACGGACGTAACGTTAGTCGTTCAGTATGTAATGTTGGAGTCATACAATCACCTTCCATGTTTTAGAAAATTATTCTTGTATTTTAGCATAATTATAGGAATAGAATACAAAATATTTTATATTTTCTAAAAAAAGGAGCAAAAATCCGATGAATCATTCCCTTTTTGTTAGCGTGATCATTCCTTCTTATAATAAAGATCCGTTGCTTCGTTTAACACTTGAAGCGTTTGAGCATCAAACGTATCAGCCATTTGAAGTGATTTTAGTAGACGATGGATCTACCGACGGAACATTTGCATACTGCGCGCGCTACAAGCCCGATTATCCCTTTACGTACATTCGCCATACGGAAAACAAAGGACGTTCACAGGCTCGTAATGTCGGCATTCAAAAAGCAAAAGGCGACGTTTTAATCTTTTTAGATAGCGAAATGGTCGTCATGTCTGATTTTATTCAACAGCACGCCAAACATCACCGAAACCATTTAAATCGTCTTGTGACGGGAGCACTTTATACGCGTACCCTTTATACATACGCGCTACCTGGGCTTTCTTCTAGACAGTTAAAGCCGATTAAACATCACCTCGGAGATCATCCATGGTTTTCCCGGCGAAAAGAACCGCTCCAGCTTTTAACTTATGATGATATTCAACATAAAAAATGGAAGCGGCTTATGGTTGAACAACCTTATTTCGAAAAAGAAATTATTAAGCCGTTCGGTCCCTCCTTGCAAGGGCTGCATATGACGTGGCTCGCCTTTTTTTCTGGGAATATCTCAATGCGAAAAGACTTCCTCAAAACGGTTGGCGATTTTGATGAGAAATTTTTAGGCTACGGCTGGGAGGACAGAGAGCTTGGCTATCGTTTTTATAAACAAAACGCACAATTCTTTGGTGATGCGCTCACCATCGCTTATCACCAAGAACATCCAATTGGCGAGGATAAAATTGAGGAATCCATTCGCAATTTGCTTTATTTTTATGAAAAGCATGGGGATATTACAATCCTTCTTGCCCTGCTTGAATTCCGAAAACCACGGCTGTCCATCGTGCAAATGAATAGCATTGCTCGTCAGTACCGTTCTCTACGTGAGCTAAATCATACGCGCATTACGAAAAAGTTTGAAGAACTGCTTCGAACGTGGGCCTATTCATTTACAAACGTTCCCTTCGTTCCGATCAAAGAAATCGAACCGACAGATGAAGATATGGCTTTACTACAGGACGGAAAATGGAAAGATCTTTTTTTCTTGTATACACAGCTTCGATATTTAGAAAGGTAATATTTTACATCCTTCTTATACAAAGTTATACTAAACGTAAATGCATGCACGGGAGGTTTTAGCCATGACTACACCGATTTCACGCGTTGTCATTGCTCTTATTACAATTTTGACACTGAGCATGATCATTCATCTGTATCGTTCTTATCAAGCCTTTATTTCTCATCCTGAATGGTCGGCGCCTTTACAAGCGAGTCTGGTTGCGACCGCTGTTCCTTACCTATTGTTGATCTGCTTGATTACTGTACTTGGGGTTATATACAAGAAAACTTGTTAATAAAAAAATCCGACCATGTTTGAAACATGATCGGATTTTTTTTACCCCTTCACAGAACCCGTTGTCATTCCTTTAACCAAATATTTTTGTAGGAACAAGAATACGAGAATCATTGGAATCGACGCAACGACGACCCCTGTAAAGATAATTGGGTAGTTGGTGACATATTCGCCTCGGAAATCAAGAAGTGCGACAGGTAACGTCTTGACATCGTCTGATTTTAATAAAAGGAGTGGATATAATAGGTCGTTCCACACCATTACCGAGCAAAAGATGCCGACAGATGCTAGTCCAGGTAGTGATAATGGCAGCACCATCTTTCGATAAATCAGCCATTCGCTCGCTCCATCAATACGTGCTGCTTCAATAATCGTTTTAGGCACGGTGCGCATGAAGCCTGTTAAGATAAACACGGCTGTCGGAAGTAGAAAGGCAATCGTGACTAAAATAAGTCCTTGAAACGTATCAAGAAGTCCTAATTTATCTAATAAGATGTATACCGGAATCATGTTTACCTGTGCTGGAACCATCATTCCTAAAATAAAGAACGTAAAGACGATCCAGCTCACTTTTTTCGATAAACGAATGACCGAAAACGAAATCAAGCTGCTGAAAAACAGCAGAACAACAATCGTTACAACCGTTACAAATAAACTGTTAAAAAAGTAGCGCGTCATCGCCTCATTCACAAATAGTTCTCGGTAATTATCTAAACTCCATGCCTTCGGAAGCGAAAACACGTGCTGATACAGCTCTGGCGTCGTTTTAAACGATGCTAAAAAGACCAGGCTCACAGGAATGAGGATTAAAAGCGCATATAAGAGTAAAATAAGCTGTTTGGTTACTTTCATCTCCTGAAACCTCCTCTCTATTCCGCACCGCTGCTTTGATTAATAAGTTTAAACTGAAGAACGGTTAAAAGCGCGATAATAATCATGAAGACAACCGCAATCGCCGAAGCGTATCCGAAGTGGAAGTTTCCAAACGCTTCGTGATAAACGAGCGTTGATAAAATTTCCGTTCCATGCGAAGGACCACCGTCCGTCATCGCAATAATTAAGTCAAACGCCTTAAAGCTTTGAATCATCGTATACACCGTCACAATGATAAGCGACGGCGCAAGAAGTGGAAGCGTTACGTGACGAAATCTTTGCCATCTAGAAGCGCCGTCTACCTCTGCTGCTTCTAGTACTTCTTTTGGCAATGAATGAAGACCTGCGACAAAGATAATCGTCATTTGACCAATATGGGCCCATACTTGGACGAATGCGATACTAAAGATCGCAACTTTCCGGTCCCCAAGCCATGACTGCGCAAGTGATTCAAGACCAATCGATTGTAGCGTTTGGTTCAGCGCCCCCATATTAGGGTCATACATAAAAATCCAAATGAACGCAATCGACACAGACGCAAGAATCGTTGGCAAAAAGAAAATCGTTCGATACACGATGTTCATCTTGCTGTTTTTCATAAGCATAATCGCAAAAAACAAGCTGACGCATGTTTGAACGATTAATACCGTAATCATAAATTTTAAATTGTTGAAAATGGACGTTTTAAAAATAGGATCATCCGTGAACAGACGCTGATAATTGTCGATCCCGACAAACTGATACGTACTTGAAATACCGTCCCAGTTCGTAAAGCTAAGAGCCAGTGCCGCAATGGTTGGGAGCACAAAGAAGATCGCATAAATAAGAAAACCAGGGAGGATAAACGGAATAAACGCCCTGTTTTTCTCGATCTTATTTGACGTAGACAAGCGAGCTTGTGGGCTCGCCTGCTTGTTTATTTCAATATTATTGGAGGGCACGCTTAACTTCCTCCTGTGCTTTTTCAGCTGCTTTCTCTGGCGACATACCAGAAATCACGTCCTGAACGGAGACTTCAATCGCTTTACTAATTGGCTCTTTTGTAATCGTAAAGCGCGGTTGGAAACGCGTTTTCTTATCTAACCATTTTGCACTTTCTTCTAGTTCCTTCGAGTCATAGCTTACATCTTTCAGTGTAAGAAGCTGGCCTGTTTTATTGGCATATTCACTTGCTACCTTAGACTCTGTTAGATACGACAAGAACTTTTCAGCTGCTTTTTTATGAGCTGATTTCGCGTTTACACCAAGCATGAACGTCGCAGTGTGAATACCGTCATATACTTTTTGATCTTCTGAAACGGTAATCGGTGCTAATAGACCTTGCTTGATCGTTGGGTTTTGCTGTGCAACGGTAGCCATCATGTACGAACCGTGTGCAAGCATTGCAGCCTTTTCCTGTGCGAATAAAACAGCTGCTCCGTCTTTCTTCGTCCCTAACGGATCTTTTTGGAAATAGCCTTTATCCTGCAGTTCTTTAATTTGGCTAAGCGTTTTCACGTACCACTCGTTTGTTAAGCTTTCCTCGCCTTTTTCAAGCTTTTCAAATACTTTCTCATCTGGCTGATTGTTCATCATCATTGGGTTAATAAATTGACTTGGGCTGATGTCTCCTGAGAAGGCAATTGGGATGTAACCCGCTTTTTTCAGTTTTTCACATGCCGCTAAGAACGAATCCCAATCTTTTGGTACGTCAATTCCTTCTTTTTCAAAAATCCCCTTGTTGTAAACTGGAATGTTGTATACGAGCTGATATGGAAGAGCTAACTGTTTGTTATCTGCCTGACCTGCTGCAAGTAGATCATCCTTAAACGATTTCACAAATGATTTTCCTGTTAAATCCTCATAAACGCCTGCTTTTTGAAGCGTAGCAAATTGGCTGCCTGGGAAGCTAGCGAACACGTCCGCTCCTTTTCCAGATAAAAGCGTTGCCTGTACCTGTGCTTGATATGAATCAGACGGATACACTTTCATATCCACTTTAATAGATGGATTCTCTTTTTCAAACTTCGAGATAATTCCTTTAAATGCGGCCGTATCTTCCCCGCGCCAGTGCACAAATTGAATCGTTGTCTGTTTGCCGCCAGATGTTGACGACGAGCACCCTGTAATAACAAATACGCTAATTAATAAAATGATCAGTGAAGCCCACGTTTTTTTCATTTTTCCACCCCACGTTTTTTATATATGCTGACCTTGAAGCTCTTTTTTTATTTTTGGAAACAGTAATTCTCCTACACGATATGCTTCCTCAAGATGTGGATACCCTGATAAAATGAAGTAATCAATCCCAAGGTCTTCGTATTCTTTTAGACGCGCATACACCGTATCTGGATCTCCTACTAAAGCCGTCGATGCTCCCTCACGCGCAAGACCAATTCCAGCCCATAAGTTAGGACTAATTTCTAAATCACGGATATTGTCCTGACCCGCACTAATTTTTGTCATGTGCTGCTGTGCATGAGAATCGAATTCCGCCATCTTTTTACGTTGCGCTGCAATCACGTCGTCATCCACATATTGAATGAGCTCCCCTGCTGCTTTCCACGCTTCGTCCTCTGTTTCACGTACGACTACGTGAAGACGAATACCAAATTGCACCGTTCGACCGAGGGCAGCAGCTTTTTCTCTTACTGCATCAATACGCTTTTTCACATCCTCAGGCTTCTCTCCCCATACAAGATACACGTCAACGTGCTTTGCTGCTAAATCTTGTGCGGCCGGTGAGAATCCCCCTAAAAATAGCGGTGGATATGGCTTCTGAACCGCATTTAAACGAACGTGACCACCTTTAATGTGATGATGCTTCCCGTCAAAATCGACGCGCTCTCCTTGAAGCTCTCGTTTCCAAATATCCAAATACTCATCGGCAAGCTCATAGCGCTCATCGTGCTCGAGATGAAGACCGTCCGCTGCAAGCTCCACTGGATTTCCTCCAGACACCACGTTTAGATTTAACCGACCACCTGATAATCGATCAAATGTCGCAGCCATTCTCGCGGCAATTGACGGAGACATAAAGCCAGGTCGAAGCGCAACGAGGAAATTCATTTGTTTCGTAAACGGTAACAAGGACGATGCCACAACCCAAGCATCTTCACAGTTATGACCCGTCGGAAGGAGTGCTCCTTCAAACCCAACCGTATCGACCGCCTGTGCGACCTGCTTTAAATAATCATATGTAACTTCTCGTTTTCCTTTTTCTGTTCCTAAATAACGTGTTTCGCCTGCTGTTGGCAAGAACCAATAAAGATGCATGATGTCAAACCCCTTTTGTGAAATAGTTTTTCAGAATAACTTATAATACTGATGAACTTACTAGGTTTTGTGATGAAATAGGAGCCTATTAGAAAAAGATTCTAATAGACTGCTATTTTTATATTATTCAATCGGTTGTAAAATAGGCACGTTAATTTGGACCGTATCTGGATACTTAATTCCCGCTCCCGTATTTAAGCATACAACCGTCTCGTTTTCTTTAATCCAGCCGGATTCACGAAGCTTTTTCGCCGCGGCAACCGTAGCAGCTCCCTCTGGACAAACGAACAATCCTTCTTCATTCGCAAGAAGCTCTTGTTCATGCAAGAGTTCAGCATCCGTAATTTCAATTCCGCATCCGTCTGACTCGTACAGCGCTTCTAATACAAGGAAGTCGCCGAGTGCTTTTGGTACATTAATACCGAAAGCGATCGTTTCAGAGTTCTGCCAGAATTCTGAATCTTTTTTCCCTTCTTTCCACGCTTTTACGATTGGTGCACAGCCATCTGACTGCACTGCTACTAGGCGTGGGAATTTGTCTGGTGAAATCCAGCCTAATTCTTGAAGTTCTTTTAATGCTTTATAGATACCGATAATTCCGACGCCTCCGCCTGTTGGGTACAAAATAACGTCTGGAACATTCCAACCAAGCTGCTCGGCGATTTCAATGCCCATCGTCTTTTTCCCTTCAATGCGATAAGGCTCCTTCAGTGTAGAAGCATCAAAAATTCCTTTTTCCTTTACCATCTTGCCGACGATCTTCCCAGCATCGCTGATCAAACCGTCTACAAGCGATAGATTAGCACCTGAAATGGCACATTCGTTACGCGTAATTTTCGGTGCATCAACTGGCATCACGATATGTGACGTGATGCCAGCACGGGAAGAATACAAGGACCAAGCTGCTCCTGCATTTCCATTTGTCGGCATCGCTAATTCTTTTACGCCTACTTCTTTTGCTTTTGATACGCCAACAGCTGCTCCACGTGCTTTAAAGGAACCTGTCGGAATTAACCCTTCATCTTTTACATATAAATTTGAAATTCCAAGTCGTTTACCCGTATTTGAAACAGGCAATAGCGGGGTCATTCCCTCTCCTAGCGTCACAACATTATCAGCTGATGCGACCGGCAATAATTCATGATAACGCCATAGCGTATTCTCGCGATCTAGCAAGCTCTCACGTTGCCAAAACGCTTTTAACCCGTCCATATCATAAGCCACCAAAAGCGGTGAGCCACATGTACATAATTGATTTTGCTCCGTATGATCATACGTTGATTGACATTTTGGACAATAAAGATGAGAAACATAGCTGTATTTCATGTAAAAAGCTCCCTCCTGTTGCACAAAAGGCCCACACTCTTTCAGCTTACGAGTATGAGCCTTTTTTCTAATCGTCATTGACAAACTTATCAGAAAATAACGGACTATCCTTCTATATTATTCACACTTTTCCAAGCTGTCAAGTATGTTTTGTGCGGAAAAGCAAATTATGAACGTTTTTTCTTAAGACTTACTTCGATGACTAGAACGTCATGATTTCATCAGTCCATAGAAGAAGAGGTTCATCACATCAATTCTCATCTGCTCGTCTTTTAGTAGAGCGGCTTTTTCAGGTGTTTGGAAGTACGACTGAAACATATCTAAATACACGAGTAAGCTATTTAAGGAAAAATCTGCGTTTAGATCACCACTGTTTTTTCCATCTTCTAAAAGCTTCATCATAAGTGGGAGGGAATAGTGCTGATAAAATGTTTCGAAGAAGTGCGTTAGCCTAGGGTCTAAGTCTAGTATCTCTTGTAAAAAAAGTGGATTCATCTCATTTGCTTCAAGCAGTTTGTCATTCATTAATTTTTCTACTTTTTGTTTAAACGGCATGTCACTCGTCACTAATTTTTCGTATGTTTCATGCTTCTGCATGGCATATCCTTTTATGACTTCTAACAGCAGATTTTCTTTACTTTCAAAGTAATTGTAGATCGTTACTTGAGAGACACCTGCTTGTTTTGCAATTTGTGATATGTTTACCCCTTTTACCCCATTTTGAAAAAATAGCGTAAAAGCGCTTGTCAAAATTGCTTGTTTTTTTTGTTCTGTTCGTTTTTTAAAGCCATCCATTATGCATCACCACCTTCAGTATAACAAAAAATGAACTTTTTTACTCCTTTCATTTCAAAACCTATTGTCTTATTCCAATAAATAACATACAATAATTTTGAATTTAAACAATAAAAACATTTCAAAACTTCCTGTGAAGGAGAAAAAAGATGATTAGCATCTCAAATTTAACGAAGAAGTTTCAAAATGGAAAAGGAATTCACAATGTTGATTTATCCGTAGAAAAGGGCGAAGTGATGGGCTTTATTGGACCAAACGGCGCGGGGAAATCAACGACGATTCGTCATTTAATGGGATTTATGAAATCAGATGAAGGAACCGCTACGATTCAAGGACTTGACTGCTTTAAGCAGGCAGCAGACGTGCAAAAAATGGTCGGATATCTTCCTGGAGAAATTTCTTTTTTTGATGGTATGAATGGACTCGACTTTTTGAACCTCATGAGGAACATGCGTGGAACTCATAATGATGATTATCGTAATGAATTAATTCACCGCTTTCAATTTGATGTCAAAACGCCTATTCGTAAAATGTCAAAAGGAATGAAACAGAAAGTAGGAATTATTGCCGCGTTTATGCATCGTCCAAACGTTCTTTTACTCGACGAGCCAACTTCTGGACTTGATCCGCTCATGCAAAACATATTTATGGACCTTGTTCTTGAACATAAACAACGAGGCGCAGCGATTTTAATGTCCTCCCATATCTTTTCTGAGATTGATCGAGTATGTGATCAGCTCGCTATTATTAAAGATGGCCGTATTATCGTTTCTTCTCCTGTGGACGCCCTAGAGAAAAAACAATTTGTAAAGGTTACGGTAAAAGACGAAGTAGATGTCGAAAAACTTAAGCATTCTCCTCTTGTTATTGAAGAGTGTAAAAATGGTGTGGTGACGATCCGAATAGAAGATAACTATTCTACTATTTTTCAAGAGCTTTCACGTGTACAAGTGCTACACATGGAAACGTACCATGAAAAGTTAGAGGATTTATTTATTAACTATTACGAAGCTGGAGGTCAAAACCATGAATATAGCACTCTATAAACAAATGCTGAAGCGAAATAGTCGTTCGTTTGCAAGTTTTTCACTTGGTTCCAGCTTTTATCTGTTGCTAGTAATTGCTTTGTATCCATCAATTGCGAGCACTAAAAGCATGGATGAACTTTTGAAGCAAATGCCCTCAGGCTTTTTAAAAGCGTTTGGCTTAGAAGGAGGATTTTCAACCCTCAGCGACTTTATTGCAGCTGACTACTACGGTGTGCTGATGATCGTCATTTTAGCTGTATTTTCTTTAACGACCGCGATGCAGCTTGTTGTTAAACTAGTCGACCAAGGATCTATGGCTTATTTATTAGCGACGCCTCATTCACGTGCCACCATTATTCGTACACAAGGAGCTGTTCTTGTGACAGGATTAGCGGCGATTATGGGGACGATGACAGCAGCAGGACTTGCTGGCGGCTACCTCTTAGTTGATGACGTCTCTTTTGACGCATGGTCGTTTATTAAAATGAACATCGCTGCCTTTTTTCTCTTTTTTGTACTAAGTGCCTTTAGCTTTTTTATTTCGTGCGTCACAAATGATGCCAAAAGAGCCATCGGCATCGCAACGGCCATTACGATTTTATCCTATGCTCTAGACTTAGCTGGGAAACTATCAGACAACGTATCATGGCTACGCTCGTTCTCGCTGTTCTCACTTTTTGATCCCGTCGCTATCGCTAAAGGAACGGAATCTATCCTTTGGATCTCCCTTCTACTATGTGGAATTGGCGCTATCTTTTACGTTTTAGCTATCCTTCTGTTTTCAAAGCGTGATTTACCTCTTTAATCGGAAAAGCCGAATTCTCTTTTGGAATTCGGCTTTTTTCTTAATCATGCCTTCTTTAAATAAACTCTTCATTGACTACCTTCTGAACGATCTCTTGAAATTTAGTAACATATTTTTGAATTTTGAGTTGATCTTTCTCAGACGATAAACTCGGATTTCGTTTTCCGCCTATAAGCACATTTTTTCCCATAAGAATGCTGCAGCTGATTATCCTCACAAAGGAATATGCTTTAAAAGAAGCGAATATTTGCCTGTATGTACGCTATCCATACCTCTTCTGTAAAAGGAAAGTTACATAGTTGATCATCAAAAACGAACGGAAACGGGAGGATTTTTCATGAACGTTGCAAACGAAAATTATCAATATCAAGACAGTTATTTTGTGGTCATTCACCCCTTTACTTATGTCGTACTAGGAATAGTAGGATTACTTGGGGTTCTGTTCATCATCGCATTAAAAAAACGGAAAAAGCGTCTTTAAAAAAAGACTTTGAAATGATTTTTGAAAAGACCTGTACTAATTCTCTGTCTACAATATTAAAAATCTTTTATAGGTCAAAAGAACCGTAATTATTTTTTTTCAAAAAAAGCGTAACTTTTTGTATCCCTATAGCGTCTAATAGTCGAAACCCAAAACCCTTTTTCATGCTTTAGGAGTTGCTCTTGTGGGTGTACTCCTAGCGGAATTGCGTGCTTCTTACCAACCCTCAAGTTAAGAAGCTGTAATTCCGCTTTTTTTTGCACAAAAAAGCTGCCTCATTAAGAGGCAGCTTTTAATTCACGGTCTTGTTGATACACATCGTACACTAAAAAGCTTAGCGCAAAAAATAACACAAGAATTAAGACAGATTCTGTTACGATGTATACGCCAGCTAAGTAGGCACCCACTAAAAACGTTTGAATGCTTAAGCGATCTCGCTTAAATGCTAGCTGTGATGAAAAGTAGACAACAGCCGTTCCTAACGATAATAGCCAGCTGTTATGAATATGTAGAACATGAACAAAGAAATAAATGCAGTACGGTACGTAAACAACGCCTTCTACAATACTTGAAAGACCAACAAAAGCAAACCACCATTGCTTTTCTTTTAACGTATCTGGGAACGTCACTTCTACCGACTTCGGAAGCTCTTCTTTTTCAAAGATCGACTCCCCGTGATCCTTCATCCACTGAATACCGAATGATAAAAGGATGAAGAATACAAATCCAACCATCAACAAAAACTTCACTAAAGAAGGAAATGCTTTTGATTCTCTTACAGTGTCTAAATAAACACCTTTCCAGCCTAATTCCACGAGCGGTATGTGAAATCTTGTCACAATAAAAATGAATACTACAAGTACCACGAGATAAGCTAAAAACTGCTCACGATAAAACTGTACTTTCTTTCTTTCAGACAGCGTTCGTGATACCGTAACGTTTTCCACAAACGGTCGGATAAGAAAAATGAGTAAGAATAATAGTATGTACCAAATCATGCAGTATGTAATCACCTTTTCACAATTAGTCTATCAATAATGCCTGCATTACTGACGATGATCGTTCTTTTGATTATTGCTATCTATTCCAACTGATGAAGTACTCACTTTTTTCTTAATCTATACTTGGAACTAGCACCTACTAATAGTAACGAAAAAAAAGAAGAATTGTCAAATGAATATAGTTCGAGAAAAATATGGAGAGATCTTCCCGTTATTTTGCACATTCTTCAATTAGCTTTGCGACGTTCATCCCACTGATCGTGACCATCGGAGATCCTCCCCCTGGATGCGTGGTTCCTCCTGTAAAATACACGTTTTTGATATCCTTTGATTGATTGCTTGGCCGTAAAAAGCTATCCACTTTCCGGTTCGAGCTCACGCCATAAAGCGCTCCTTTATAAGCTGAAAATCGGCTTTTAATTTCGCTTGGGGTAATCACCTTTTCCACCACTAGATCTGCTTGCACATCGATGCCAAATCGTTTTAGTTTTTCATAAACAACATGCTTGTAGTTTTCTCCTATCTGCTCGTTTTCCGCTGTTAAAGCCGGTGCATTCACTAAAATAAACAGATTGTCCCCAGGCGCTCGATTACGGTCCGTGTATGACGAGTTACACACATAGATGGTCGGGTCTGTCGGATATGTTCGCTTATCAAATAGTTCCCTAAATTCGTTTTGATAATCATCCGTGAAATACACCTGATGATGAATGAGGTTCTGGTTCCTCGCTTTCGTTCCTGCTAAAATCACATACGCTGAAATGGACGGCTCAAATTGGTCGACCTTTTGATTGGAAAAGTGCGGGCGATGCTCTTCTGCTACCAGCTCTGGATAGACGGACAGCAGATCACCGTTCAGCACCACAAAGTCAGCTGAGAGAACTTCCCCACTGTCTAGGTTGACCGTTTTCGCTCGCTTCTGCTGAACGTCCACTGACAGCACCTTTGTTCCTAAACGTAAATCCCCGCCAAGCTTTTGAAAAATACGCGCGAATGATTCGGCAATCTTCGTATTTCCACCTTTCACATAGTACACCCCGTCCGTCATTTCTAAGTGACCAATTAACGAAAAAGTGGCGGGCGATACGTACGGCGACGAGCCGATATACGTTGCATAGCGATTAAACGCCCAGCGGATGTGTTCATTTTGAAAATAGTGGCGATGAAACGTCTCCATCGACTGTAAAGGACGGACGCTCGTTAAAGCGCGGAATAGCTTCGGATCAAGATAGTCTCTCCAAGAGGTAAACGTTCGATAGAAAAACTCCTGCTCGGATATTGTATAAAGACGCTCAATTTCCGCCAGGTACTTTTCGTACATTTGCTCAGCCGTTGCGTCAAACTGCGCAAATTGCATCAGCATCTCGTGTCGATCCGTCGTCATCGCAAATGTCATTCCATCACTAAAATAGTTGTTTGTGTGATGATCGAGCTTAATCCACTCCAAATAATCCTCTGGTCTTTCTCCTGCTTCCTCGATGACACGATTAAAAACCGCTGGCATCGTCATCGTATTCGGCCCAAAGTCAAATTCATAGTCTCCGAGCTTAACAGGCATCATCTTGCCGCCCGGGTGCTCATTTTTCTCAACGACTGTAACTGAAAACCCTTTTTTCTGAAGCAGAACGGCCGCTGCAAGGCCCCCTAGTCCTGCCCCGATAATTACGACTCGTTTCATTGATATCGTCTTCCTTTCCATTCATACCCTTTTTTCTGGAGGCTCATCGTCATCGAATAGATCATCATCGCGATCAGCGCACAGGCTGCAGCAGGCATTGTTAAAAAGAGAAACGGCCGTTGCCTCGTTGATCGATCAATGAGAAATCGCTGCAGAAGCGTCACGATAAACGGTAGAACATACAGCCACTGATGCCAAAACAGACCTACAAAAAACAAACCGAACGAACCTATATAAAGCACCGCATAAAAAAGTGCAACGATGCTTACAGCGACAGGAGAGCGGCCAAGACCCGTATAAATATTTTTCGCAAAGCCGCTCCACACCTCCTTGTTCGTTTCGTACATGTAACACGTCACGTGTGAAGTTACATTCGCTAGCAAAACGGGAATTCCTCTTTGCTTCATCGATCGGGCAATATGTACATCCTCCACGAGCGAATGTTGAACGCTCGTATGACCACCTATTTTCTCATAAGCACCTTTTTCAAAAAACATAAAGGCCCCGTGAGCAGCCGTAGCGGCTGGCCACGTTGTTTTATTTGCGATCAGAATCGGCAAGTGCGTATACACGACAAAGTGCTGCATCGGGACGAGAAGCTTTTCAAGAAACGTCCGCACCGGAAATTGAGGAAATCCCGTGACAAGTCCTGCTCCTTTCTCTCGACTAAGCCCAAGAACTTTTTCAACCGTATCTGACTTTAGACGAACATCTGCATCAATAAACAGAAGATATTCACCGTTTGCAGCACTTGAGAGCTGATGACAGGCATGAACTTTTCCAACCCATCCGTCTGGAAGCTGTTTCCCGTTCATCACGCGAATTCGCTGATCGTCTTTCATGTGCATTTCAAGCTTCTCACCCGTCCGGTCTGTCGATTGATCGTTTAAAACAAGGATTTCAAGATTCGGATAGGTTAATCCTTGGACAGATTGCAGCAGCTCATCTACGTTTCTTTCTTCGTTACGCATTGGAATCAAAACTGAGACAAGCGGTGAATCCGAAGGAGCATGCGCACGTCTCATCGATGGAGTCAACCATACGTTAACTGCCGTTCCAATAAAAAAGAAACAAGCAATTAGTAAATAAACGATCATTTTCTTCCCCTGCCTTTCCACCACGTCAACCACTCGCTAATGGTTTTATAACCCGAGACGATCGTTTCATATCCCGTATTCTTTTCTTCTATGACGAACGATTTCACTTCATCAAGCTGTTCTGTTAATTTGCTTGCCATTGTGCTTGTTAATTCAGCGCGTGGCGCGTCAGGATGAAATGAAATGGGATCTCCCATATGCACGTAGAGCTCAGGGCGCTGGTCGTGGTGATACGTATAATAAAAGCTAACCGGGACGACGCGTACGGACTGTACTTGATCGACAAGATAAGATGTGCCAGAAGCAAACGTCAGAGGGCGCTTCTCCTGATGTTCCTCCTGACCTTGCGGGAAAATCCAAACGCTTTTTTCATCCTCCAATAGTTGCTTAGCAAATTGAAGCGATTTTAATACGTGCTTTGGAGACGTGGGGTTCACTGAGAAAGCCCCAATTTTTTTAAAAAAGGAGAAGGATTTCATCCCCTCCTCCGACATCATGGCGTAACTATCGTGCTTGATTCGAACTGCGTTTATGTAAAATAAAACAAGGCCATCCCACCAATTTGAATGATTCACGATAAAAAGCGTCGCTTCACCTTTAGGTGGTGAATAAGCCTCTTGATAATGCACGCGGTAAAAATGCTTTTTTAGCTGATGATGGACAAAGCGTGTCAAAAGACGCTCAAAGAATGGACTCTTTTTCGGATAAATCAATCTGTCTCACTCCTTTCGCATACAAGCTCATCATCACGAGAAGTGGAATCCCTGTGACTAGTAGGGCCATATATAACCCTTCCATTAACGAGATGAAGCCGAACATGCTGACAATTAAGATATATAGCACGACCATTCTCTTTTCCCACGTTTCCGAATGAACAGACGACCGTTTTTTTAGTACGGCGTATAGTACCGTTTGAATCACGGCTGAGACGAAAAACCAGCCGAAAAAGTTTTGAAGCGGAATGCCATAATAACCCCCTGTTCCACTCCATATCCAGTATTCTTTGATAACGTAGGCAACAGGATCAATCATTAAATCCATAATCACCGCTAAAATAGACGTTATGATTGTATAGAAAAACCAGCCTGCCCGTGGCATCATTCGTCTGACAATAACGCGGCTTGTCACAACGACCATGAGCCATGCGGTTCCAATGGTTAGCGGAACACCGTATACTTGAATGCCAAAGTCCTTTTCGTAATGATACTGACCGAAAATTAATCCGTAATGAACGCCAAGACCTTCTGCAAAAATCGACGACGCCATGACGAAAACAGATACCCCGAGCGCTAGCCATTTTCCGTATGTTTTTGCTAAATAGATAAACGCAAGCAGACCACTTACATAGAGAAACACCGCGTTCGCCCATTCTAGCCAAGGCGGCAGTATATCAAAGCCTACTAGTAGTAAGCCACATATGTACCAAATGAGAAAAAACCGATAAACACCGTTTGCCACTACATTATTACCTCCCCTTCATGAACCTTTATTCTATCCTACCTTTTCTCGACATCCCAGCTTCAATGTGCCATGAAAGAACACTAGTTTTGTCATATCTTTAGAAGCTTCGTCTGTTTTAGAATATTCTACCTTTTTCTATGTTACGATGAAAGCATTCTGTTTCACAAGGGAGGACATAAGATGACGGAATTTTTGACACTTGGAGCGCTTACTCTCCTTGTATTGTTTACAGTGACGTATTGCCTGAGAAAACGGTTCAGAGGACAAGCTTATTTTCATTATATGCCAGCATTTATCGTCTTTTTCCTATCTTTTATGGGAATTGTAGCGGGGATTTTCATTATAAGCGGGTTTAGTGGAATGGGGATGATGTTTATCAGTCTTCCTATCAATCTTGCGAGCGTGATCATTCTATTGTTTTCAATTGTCATTGATTTCGTGCACCTTCTAAAGCAGCCATCAAAAAAAATGATCGCCAAGTAAAAGCAAAAAGATCCTATCGGTCTGTATGCTCTACTCCCAGCACATAGCAAATGTTCAGTTTATAACAAACATGGTAATATAAGTATAAAAACATAAGGGAGATTCACGATGAACATCCGTTTAGAAAAAGCGGTCACCAAAGACGCTTACTCCATCTTTAACATACAAATTGAAGCTTTCACTCCTTTGCTTCACAAATACCATGACTATCAAACTAGCCCCGCAAATGAGAGCGTTGATCGTGTATTAAAGCGCATTGAGCATGCATCAAGTGTATATTTCAAAATTATGGAAGATGATTTATTAGTCGGAGCGATTCGCGTTGTATGGAACGACACACCCTCAGCACTATGGATTAGCCCTATTTTCATCTTACCTACTTACCAGGGAAAAGGCGTTGCACAAGCGGCGATGAAGCTTGTTGAGGCCCAATTTCCACAAGCGAGGAGCTGGGAGCTTGCGACTATTCAAGAGGAAGTAGGAAACTGTTATTTATACGAGAAACTGGGCTATGTGAAAACCGGTCAAACGAAGGCGTTGAATGAGCATGCAACACTCATATTTTACAAGCGTGAATGCTCGTAAAAAAGATAAAAACTTGAGGAAAATCATCTCAAGTTTTTTTACGTCTTTCTTTTTTTCAATAGCGCTAATGATTGAAAAAGTAATCCAACGATTAACCCTGGCAGAACACAAATCATCGGAAACCAAATAGGGCCAAAAAAAATACCGTCTATATGTACTTTCGGGGCATAAAAGACGCCGGTTGTTACGATATAGGCACAAAATGCAAATGGTAAAAATGAATACGGTGGCGGTGGCGTCGCCTTTGCAAATTTAAACGCATCCCACATCGCGAAAAAATAAAGACACGGATAAAATAAAATCCATTGATAATCAATGATCATATGTGCTTCTTTCGTTTCGCCTAGAAAACTAAGTTGAATGGCTTTGTTAAAATGGGATTCTATGTTGATAATGACTTCTAATAAAACAAATAAAACCCCTTTTACGTATTGTTTATTTAGCAGTTGCCCAAATCCAGGCAGCGCAATGCTCCAGAATAACCGTTCAATTCGCTCCATCAAATCCGTCCCTTTTTACTACTTAGTGTGGAGGAAGAGATGAATTTTATGCAAACATTGTAAAAACTCCCTAACTCGTCTAGGGAGTTCCGCTCGTTCTTATACGCTTTTCTTAGAAGATAATTCATCTAACAGCTCTGATAACGTCAATTCGTCCATTGAGTGCAGCTTGTAATCATATTCATCAAACGTTAGTGAAGCCGTTGCCGGATTTGGCACAATGACCGTTTGAATTCCTGCTGCTTTTGCAGCACGCGTTCCGTTCGGTGAGTCCTCAAATGCCATTGCTTCATCTGCTGTAACCCCCAATTTTTCGAGCGCTAACGTATAAAGCTCAGGATCAGGCTTAATGTTCGTCACATGATCGCTTGTCGCTATGACTTCAAAATAATCGGCCAAGTCAAATTTAGCAAGAAATTTTGACACCCATGCGTAGTTCGAACTTGAGGCAATTGCAAGCTTATAGCCCGCTTCTTTTGCTGCTTCGATATACGCTTTAACGCCAGGACGCAAATCCTGCGTTTCCATAAAGGCCTCATGCTTTTGTTTTCTCAACATACCAATTTTGTCCATATCAAGCTTTTCGCCTACTTGTTCTTCTAAATATTCGTAATAAGCTTTATCGCTTGTTCCAACACATTTCCCCCACACCTCTAACGGTAATGTTGTTCCATACGACTCGGCAATTTCCTTGTATACGTTAAACCATGGAGATTCCGTATCTAAAATCGTTCCGTCAAAATCAAAAATAATGGCTTTCATTGATTGTTCCTCCTTTATCTACCTTATTAGTGTAACAAAACCGATCCGTTCATACACGGCTTTTATCGATTAAAATACGCCTCCATAACTCATACTAATACGCGTAGGGAGTGATAACGATGAAAGCTGGCCGCGCTCAAGAAATTATGCAAGGCAATGACTATATTCCAGTCGTATTCAACGGAAAAAATGTTATGCTACAAGAGATCAATGAACCAAAAGAAGAAGCAACTGTCTATGAATGCGACAACCATGAACACATTCAAGTTGTCCCACTAAAGAAACTTAAGGAAAAATAAGAAAGAACCGCTGATCGTACCAGCGGTTTTTTCACTTAGCTCCACTTTTTCCATTTTTCTAAATGAACAGCGCCTATCCCTGAGGCCAACTGATTTTTTGCGTACTGAATGCCCTCTTCAATGCTTTCTTCATAGCCAAATAGATAGTAGCGAAGACCCGCATTCAGTACCACCTGATTGTAATGTGGTAAAAGAGCAGCTGTCTGCTCACCTTTTAGAAGCGATCGTGTGATGTTAGCCTGCTCCTCTAGAGTCAACTGCTTCGGAAAGTTTTCTTCCTCAACGGACAATTCATAATCACCAGGTTGTACGATAAAGGAATCTGCTACACCGTTTGTCACGTGGAAAACAAAGCTGTTGCGGTGAACGGGTACATCCTCTGACCCTTCAATTCCTTGGACAATATAAGCATGCGAATAATTCATCGATGAAAAGATTGGAAGCATTTTATTAATGGCCGTCCGGTGAAAGGCACCGAGCATAATTGAACGTGATCCTGATAAATTCAGCAGTTTTTCAACCGTATTTAACACCGTTCGCACACCGATCTCTGTTCGCATCGTACGAGCACGATGAAGTGCCTCGCTGTATCTCTCTGTATCAGCAAATCCAATCTTCAGCTCTTCTAATACCGCAGCCTCATCTTCAGATGTGCGTGTAACGGGCACGCCTAACGTATGTAAAAGTGCTTTCATCGTCGTTCCATATTTCGGAGGTAGTGCATCACTGCTATGTAAAAAGGCCGGAATGCCACGAGCTGCTAGTAACAAAGAAACGGACAATGTCGCCAAAAAAGAATTTCTCCCTGCATAAGGGCCTGCAAAGTCAATCGCTTTTTCACTTAGTGCCTCCGTTAACGGTACTTTTTCCGCTGCTTCACTATAAGCTTCTACAAATGCCTGTAGCTCGTCTGCTGATTCTGTTTTAATGCGCTCTCCAATAAAAAAGGCCGTTGTTTGAATATCAGATGATACTCCTGACACGATGGCTGTTGCGGCTTCTTTTGCTTGTTCGTATGTTAAATCATGTGCCCCTCGTTTTCCTCTCGCTACTTCCTTAATCCACTGCTGCACTGCATAACTCCCTCTCTTTTATGATGTAACGTAATAATAGTATGAATTTTTAGGCAGGTCAAACAAAAAAAGAAGAGGGCTCTCCCTCTTCTTCCATTACTTCGTATCAAAATGTTTCTTTTGAACAAATTCTTTCATGTACATACGAGTTGGTTTTGAAAGCATATGAGCCATCTGACCCGTCCACGTATCGTTTCGCTCACCGTTCGTGCGCTCATGATAATAGGCCGAAATTTCATCGTCGTATTTTTTTAATTGCTGCTTGTACACGTCTTGATTCTGTTCATATTCTTCTTCATGATACACGTGCTCAAGTGGGAGACGTGGCTTCACATCTGGATCTTGAGCAGGATATCCTACTGTTAATCCGAATAAAGGAACCACATGATCAGGCGTTTTTAGCACCTCAACGACTTCGTCAAGCTGATTGCGAAGACCACCGATATAGCAAATACCTAGCCCCATTGATTCTGCCGCAACTGATGCGTTTTGTGCAGCAAGCGCTGCGTCAATTAATGCGACCATAAATTTCTCCGTACTTTGAAGTGAAGTCGATAGATCTTGATTATGCATCTCAGCGATCACGTCATGGCGATGGAAATCTGCGCAGAAAACAAAGAAATGACCATTTTCCGCTACATACGGCTGATGACCTGCAAGCTCAGCTAGCTTTTTCTTTTTTTCTTTATCTTTAATTCCAATAATCGAGTATGCTTGAACGTAGCTAGACGTAGACGCCGCCTGTGCGCTTTGAACAATTAGTTTAATTTGCTCGTCTGTTAACGGTTTATCTTCGTATTTACGAATGGATTTGTGCTGTAGTAATGTTTCAATTGTTGGATTCATTCAAAAAACTCCCTTACGAATATAATTCTTCTTTTATATTTTACGCTCTTTTTCATCTCTTCATAAACTAATGTGCTCAAAAAAAAGACCGCAACAGGGTAAACAGTTACGGTCTCGTTAAAATATGAGGAACGTTCCATTCTAATAAACGTTCGTTTAATGTCGTCACAACATCATCTGTTAACGTCATAAGATAGTTCTCAATACGTTTCATCATGCGGTTGTGCTCGACTTCATCGTCTAAAATTTCTTTTAGCTGATCCTCAAGAGGCATGAATTTATTTAAATCAATCACCAATCCTTTTTTGCGAAGGTGCTTGACGTTTATTTGCTCTTGTCCGGGTAGCGCAGAGTGAATGAAAACGGGTAGCTGTTTTCTAAACGCCTCACTAAGGGTTACTCCTCCCGCTTTGGTTACGATCGCATCAGCGGAGTCATATAAACGGTTCATCTCCTGACGAGACGTAATATAGGAATGAGCATCAATGTTAGGCTGATTCCACGACTTAATTTCTTCATAGAGCTTACGGTTTCTTCCGCATAAAACAGTATAATGAAAATATGATTCCCTTTTAAGCTCTTCAAGAAATGGACGCAGCTTCCCTAAACCAGAATTACCTCCCGCTACTAGGATGTGCGGTCGAATGCGTTTCACCTTTGAAAACGTACGTACTCGGAACGCATCGTCAACTGGGATGCCGGTAATAAAAATTTTCGATGCCGGTACTTGATGAATCTCCACTAAGTAGCGCTTTGCTTCTGTATCAGGAACGAAGTGAAAATCGATTCCCTTTTTCCCCCAAACGTCACTTACTAAAAAGTCGGTGTATACATTGGCAATCGGCACAGAAATAAGCCCTCTGCGCTTTAAACTACTTAACAGCTTGGACGGAAAGCTGTGCGTACATACGATGAGATCCGGCTGCTCCTGACGAACGAGCTGCAACATTTTTTGTTCAAAAATAATATTGCGTCTCTTCTTCCCATGTTTACCTTGTTGTTCTGGATCTGTATACATAAACGTTTTATAAAACTGTGCGTACTGTGATGGAAACAAGCGAATCCAATTCATATAGAAGGACGAAACCATTTGCTCAATGGGCTCGTTCCAGTAACTTAAAAAATCAACTTTTTTACATTCCACATTTTCTACACGGTGTAAAAAAGATGAAATTAATGCATCCGCTACTTGATGATGCCCAGACGGCATCTGAAATAACGGCAAAAATAAAATCTTTCTCAACGATTACGCCTCCCTTTCCTGCGTCACTTACTCTTTAGTTTGCTCGATTTCTCTCTGTTTTTGCTGTTTTGACCGTCGAATTGACTTCCAAATCAAGTAGATCACTACCAGCACACCAATGCCGATTCCGATATACATCACTTCAAATTTATCTCCCACATAGTAGCCGATGAGGATAAAAACTACTGTCCATACAGCGCCGCCAATGAAAGAGACAATCGTATACATACCAATCGGATAACGACTTATACCGGCAAAATAAGGAGAGAGCTGACGAATCCCAGGGATATAAAAGCCAAAAAAGATGGCCCAAATTCCATACTTATTAAATTGTTTCTCCGCTTTTTGCATACGCGGCTTGGAAAAGCCGATATATTTTCCGTATTTATACAAGAATGGAGTTCCGACGTAATAACCAATCACATACGCCACCATCATTCCTAAAAATACACCGCCAAAAGCATAAAGCATGCTTTTTGTTAAATGCAATTGATGCTTCGAAACAAAAATCCCTAGCAAAACTAAAAATGATTCTTCGGGCGCAGGAATGCCAACAATTCCACAAAATAGTATTACTAATATAACGATATATCCAAATACTTGAATATAATGTGAGACAACATCTAAATTCATCTTCTGTTCTAACCTCCAACGCTTGCAACAAAAACCCTTATGTTAGCATAGTATCAATTGTTACGCTTTTATACCCTTGTTCCACCAAATAGGGTAAATAAACCGCAAGAGCTTCTAACATCATTTCTGGTGCTTTCTCGTCAGCTCCTAGCGTTTCACCATTATCATGCAAACAGAAGATGGCTCCGTCTTCTAAAGACTGCTGAAGGCGTGAAACTAAAACATTGGATGTTGTTTTTAAGTTCCAATCCCCGAAAATACCTGTCCACATCACAATCGTCCATTTTTTTGCCACAAAAGGCGTAAATAAGTTAAAATGCCCCCAAGGCGGACGATATAAAACAGGACGAGAACCTGTGATTTTTTGGAGAGCGTCTTGGCTCGCTGTCAATTGCTTTTTTAATCCGATTGGAGATAACAACCAATTGCTTACATGTGTATGATGATGAACCCCTATGCTATGACCCCGAGCTTGCATTATGCGAATTAAATCGGGATGTTTTTGCGCATGGGCGCCCACTACAAAAAATGTGGCCTTCATCTCATACTGATCCAATAAATCTAATAATTGCGGTGTATAAAGTGGATGTGGTCCATCATCAAACGTTAAGGCAATTTGCTTATGGCCTCTTCCCTTTTTCATCACTTTCGTTGAGTACGTTCGGTAAATCCACGTAGCTCCTACTGAGTAAATCAAAAAACATAAAATAAGTGCAACAACAATATACAAAATCATTCGTTCAGAATTTACGAAATCCTTCTCTTCTTCAGAAAGAAACGTCCTAAAACTTATGACAGTGCCATAAGCTTAGCATTCTGCTTCCTCCCTTCTACGCAAACAATATATCCCACTTTTACCACAAAAAATGGTTTTCTTCAAATTCATTTCACCATAATCTCACCATATTTATGCCTTACATTACAAAATTATTTCATGGATTACAATTAATTTACCAAAAAAATCCCGCTTATTCTAGACTATTATGACATAAAAAGATGAAAGAAAGATTAAAGATTCCTTAATTATTGCGAAAAAAAAGGCGAAAAACCTTAATTTTTCTTAAGATTTTCCACCTTTTAACAAGCATTATGAATTTTTTTAGCCATTATACTTCATTTATTACTTAAACTGTTTCCCATACCACGCTTTCGCTGCTTCAATTTCCGTTCTTGTGAGCTGATGACCAAATGATTCCCAGTGAACCGTTACCTCTGCTCCTGCATCCTTCAATAAAGACGAAAGCTCGTTTGTTTCTTCAGGAAGGCAAATCGGATCATTATCCCCTGCTCCAATGAATACAGGTACGTTCGCTAATGATGGCAGTGCCACTTCACGACGAGGAACCATCGGATGCAACAAAATCGCCCCTTTTAACACATTTTCATAGTGAAACAAAAGACTTCCTGCAATATTTGCACCATTCGAGTACCCAACGGCCACGACATTTTGAGGATCAAATCCGTAGTTAGCGGCTGCTTCTTCAATAAAATCTTTTAATTCCTTTGTTCGGAATACTAGATCTTCAATATCAAATACGCCTTCTTGTAATCGTCTAAAAAACCTTGGCATCCCGTTTTCCGATACATTTCCTCTTACGCTTAAAAAAGATGCCTCAGCGTCAATCATGCCCGCGATTGGTAAAAGATCTGTTTCCGTTCCCCCTGTGCCGTGGAGAAGAAGAAAAACCGGTTTCGTTTCGTCTGTTCCTTTTTGGAAAATATGCTTCATTGTATACTTCATCCTTTCTCAGTATGCTGGCAAAACGATCATTTATCTCGAATTAAAGATATCTACTTTGATTATACGGATGATTCCCTCATTTGTAAACACTTCAACTAAAGAATCTCGAAATAAGAATATATTTGTGTGCATGGTTTTCCATATATTTCTCATACTACCTATAAAAGCACTGGTGAAAGGAGGAATTTCATGTCGTCTACACAATCTGATTTTACGCTCGATTACACTCAAAACCTGCAAATGATTTACGATGAAATTGGACCAACATCTGATTTACGAACGAGATTTATCGAGCATGAAAAATTTCAAGCGGCCATCGTGTTTTTAGAAACACTCGTCGCAGAAGAAAAAATTGAGCAAACCGTCTTACTACCCATTACCATTCATTCGTCGCAAAGCTTTGTGGAAAGCATCATTACATCCAACTTAAAATCTACGGTTTCCTTTCAAAAATGTATTGATGCGATGATTGAAGGATATGCGATTATTACGATCAATAATGACGAACACGTGTATCTCGTTGGTGCTAGTAAAGGCAACAATCGTACAATAACTGAACCAGATAACGAAAAGGTACTGCGCGGATCGCATCAAGGGTTCATTGAAGACATTCATACAAATCTTCAGCTTATCCGTCAAGGGATCCAAGATAAAAACTTAATGATTAATTATTATACGATTGGAAAAAAAACAAAAAGTAAGATATCTATGGTGTATATGAAAGATATTGCGCAAGAAGAACTTGTAGAAGAGGTTAAAACGAGAATAGATTCCATTGATGTCGACATGATGTTCTCGCCTGGATACATGAGTGAATTTATCGAAGATACGCAGTGGTCACCCTTTCCGCAAATTTTAATTACTGAGAGACCTGACCGAACTATCGCTCACCTGATGGAAGGACGCGTCATTATTTTTGGTGGAGGCAGTCCCTCTGCTTTAATTATGCCAGCCAACTTCTTTTCCTTTTATCAGTCACCTGATGATTATAACAGCCGCTTTTTAACGGGCTCCTTTTACCGAATTATTCGTCTCATTAGCTTTGTAATCGCCATCACGCTACCGTCAATTTACATCGCAACCGTTTCGTTTCACTTTGAAGTCATTCCAGAAAGTTTATTATTACCGGTAAAAGGTTCATTAGAAAATTTGCCGTATCCTCCTCTCGTCGAAGCTCTTTTAATGGAATTGACGATTGAACTTATTCGTGAAGCTGGAATACGTCTCCCAAGCTCTATTAGTGCCACGATCGGGATTGTGGGAGGACTCGTTATTGGTGATGCAGTAGTGGCTGCTGGAGTCGTCTCGACAACAATGCTCATTATCGTAAGCTTGACCGCTGTTTCATCCTATGTCGTCCCTTCTCCTGAAATGAATACGGCTATACGAATTTTGCGCTTTCCATTGATGATTGCGGCGACGGTATTAGGCTATCTAGGGATTGTATTTGGTCTTATGATCTTGCTCATTCACTTGTGTAAATTAGAGGCCTTTAACTCTCCTTATTTCTCGCCATTAGCACCGTTTCACTGGAAGGAATTAAAAGACACGTTCATTCGTGCGCCAATTTGGAAGCTAAATAAACGACCAAGTGATGCACAGCCGCAGCAGCAAACAAAAGAAGAAAACTCTAGAAAGTGGAAACAAGATGAATAATCCAGAAACGCAAAGTCGAAAAGCCACCTTGACACCGCTTCAAGTGACCGCCTTTATCATTCAAACACAGGTTGGCGTAGGATTACTCGCGCTTCCTAGTCAGCTACATGAAAAGGCAAAGTCGGATGCATGGATTTCGGTTCTTATTGCTGGACTGTGCGTTCAACTACTTATTTTTTTATTTTATTTTTTAATTAGGCGCTTTCCGCATGCAAACTTGTTTGATATGGCACAGCTTATTCTTGGGAAAGTATTTGGAAAAGCACTCAATATTGTATTCGCTTTGTATTTTATTTGTGTTGCAGCATATGTGCTTTCAATGTTCAACTACATCATTCAGCTTTGGCTATATGAAAATACGCCGCAGTGGTTTTTTAAAGTACTTGTTGTCTTAACATCCCTCTATTTGATTAAAGATCGTATTAAAGTAATTGCGCGCTTTTATGTGCTTATGTGTTCGTTACTCATTGTCCTTGTACTCATTATCATTAACGCATATCAGCACGTAAACTTTTTATATCTGATGCCTTTTGGTCAAAGCGGATTTACACATATTTTAAGCGGTTCAAAAGAAGCGGTGATGGCGATGCTAGGTTTTGAAACCCTGCTGGTCATTCATAACCAAAGTCATGCGACACAAAAACAAAAGCTTATTGCCGGTACAATCGGTACCTTAATCGTGACTCTTTTCTATACCTTTTTAGTGATTACATGTCTCGTTTTTTTCAGTCCCGATGAAATTCCGCTAATTCCTCAGCCGGTTTTATATGTGCTAAAGTCACTGAGCTTTACGTTTATTGAACGAATTGACGTGATCTTTTTGACGATTTGGGTTATTTCCGTTACGACTTCATACATGAGCTTTGTATATACAGCGTCTCTTTCATTAGAGAGTATTTTTAAGAAGAAGCATACGTTCTTTATTTGGATATTAGGCGCGTTAAGTTTCGTTCTCTCTCTGATGCTAAGAAACGTGTTGCAAATTAAAGCCTTTGGAAACTTTATTAATTTGGGCGGACTTGTTTGTTTTGTAGGAGTTCCGATTTTTCTCTACATAGTGGCCGTTCTCTTTAAGAAACGTCAGCCTCATAAGGAGTCATCAACATGAAAAAAGCAATGCTCAGCTTATTTTCGATCCCATTGCTCTTTTTAGCTGGGTGCTGGGATCAACAACTATTAAAAGACACGAAATTGTTATATGCAGTTGGAATGGATTTAGCCGAGGATAATAAAGTAAAGCTCACCACCTCCATTCCAAGCATTATGAGCGCAAGTGGACAAGGACCGCCGCAGCTTGAGAGCATTGTGTATAGCTCGATTGGCCCTTCCGTTCGAGGTAGTCGCAATACGTTGGACCGAACTATTTCAGAACAAATCAACACGAGTAAAAACCGAGTGGTGATCGTCAGTAAAGAAATTGCCAAAAAGGATTTGTATGCTTATCTAGACGTGTACTATCGAGACCCAATGAGCAACCTTGCCGCAAAGATTATCATTGCTGATGGAAAAGCTGGTGATTTTTTGCGCATACAACCAAAGTCTGAACCTATTACAAGTAAGTATATTAGTGATCTTATTACAAGTGCTGAGCAAGTAGCGATGATACCAGAGCTGAACATTCAGTACTTATGCTCGCGCCTGTTTGACCCAGGTGCTGATGCGCTTGTTCCCTATGTAGTGAAAATGCCAAATAATCAAACATTAAAAATTAATGGTTTAGCGATGTTTAATGAAACCAAATATAAAGGCTATTTAAAAAGTGATGAATCCATGCTCTTTACACATTTAGCGGATGAAAACAGTACAATGAACGGACGCATTACGAAAAAAGTATTCAAAGATTCAAAAACAAAGATTAATGACTATGTGACCGTAAACATAGAAAAATCAAAGCGTCACCTCGACATCCATTTCACTCCTGACCATGAGATTGACGTAGATTTAACCTTAAATTTCGAAGTGAGCTTAATTGAATACCCACGACAGCACGTCATGGATCCGAGCGGCATCTCAGATATGAACGCGCGTTTAACGAAAGCATTCACAAAGGACGCAAAAAAAGTGATTACGAAGCTGCAAGAAGCGGACTGTGATGGCTTAGGAATTGGGCGTCGGATTATGGCCTTTTACCCTGATGAGTGGAAAAAACTCAACTGGGAGGAAGACTATCCGCGCGTTCACTTTCGTACAAAGGTGAACGTAAGCGTAGTTGAAAGTGGAATTTTGAGCTAAATGAAAGAAGATCTCTCGCTTGGTTCATACTACGTATAACAAGCTCTTCTCTCACATAGAGAAAATCTATTGCAACGAGGTTACTATGAGAAAAATTTCATTGTTTCTAGTTATGGTTGGGTTCGTCACGTTGCTACTGTCAGGCTGTTCCTTTCAAACTATTCGGGATATCCGACATATTGACGCGAAAAAGCTAGCGGCCGCTGAGAGTACCGTCTTATACGATAAAGACGGCGACGAAATCGACAAACTCTATACAACGGTTCCCCGCGAGAATGTGGATTTAAGCGATTTGCCTGATTATGTTCGCATGGCGTTTATCTCTACAGAAGATAAGCGGTTTTATGATCATGGCGGCATTGATTTTAAAGGTATCTTCCGCGCGACGACCAAAAACATCGTCACGTTTAGTAAAGCAGAAGGAGCGAGTACCATTACCCAGCAGCTCGCTCGAAATTTATTTTTAACGAATGAAAAGACCTTCACACGAAAGTTTAAAGAGGTAATCCTCTCTTATGCGTTGGAAAATAAGCTATCCAAAGATCAAATTCTCGAATTGTACTTAAATCAAGTGTACTTTGGAAGCGGCGTATACGGCATTGGAGCTGCATCAAAGCTTTACTTCCAAAAAGATGCGAGTGACCTGAGCGTGAGCGAAGCAGCCATTCTAGCAGGACTACCGAAGGCTCCGAGTAAATATTCGCCAAGCAACGATCCAAAGCTCACCAAACAGCGCCGGGATGTCGTTCTTCAACTTATGTATAATAGTGGGGTCATTACTGAGGGGCAATTAAAAGATGCGAAAAACGAAGACATCGAACAAGTAAGCGTTCCGTCAAAACAACAAAGTCCGAATCAAGCTTTTATTGATTACATTGTAAAAGATGCAAATAAAACATATGGGGTGACAAGTGCAGCCCTGTATAAGGGTGGCTACAAAATTTACACTGATTTTGACCCTGACCTACAAAAATCCCTCAACGGAGCCGTTGATCAATTTTATTTTTCAGATGACCGTTCTGATCAAAAAGTCGAAATTGGTGCAGCCGCTCTTAATCCAAAAAACGGGATGATTCAAGCAATGTACGGCGGGCGAAGCTATAAGCAAAATGGGCTAAATCGGGCCACTGTTCCTTATCAGCCAGGCTCTTCCATTAAACCACTGGCTGTCTATGCCCCTGCACTCGAGACAAATGATTGGACTCCTGACTCAACCTTAAAGGATGAGCGTGGAACCGACTTTAATGGCTATAAGCCAAAAAATGCTGGAAGCGAATATTTTGGAAAAGTAACGGTAGAAGAAGCGCTTGTGCGATCGTTGAATGTGGCAACCGTGACTCTCCTAAATGAAATCGGAGTCAGCAAAGGCTACGACTTTGTCACCGAGAGCGGCATTCCGTTAGATAAAGGAGATAAAAACCTTTCGCTTGCGCTAGGTGGACTAACAAAGGGCGCTTCTCCTCTCCAAATGGCACAGGCTTATACTACCTTTGCCAATGATGGAGTCCTTGAAGAAACGCGTGCGATTAAAAAAATTGTATTTCCAGATGGCGTCATTCAATCGAAAGAACTACAAACGAAAGAGATGATGAGCAAAGAACATGCCGATCAAATGAATGAAATGCTGATGAAAGTAGTCGATAAATCATACGGAACGGGTCATCGCGCGCAACTTTATAACGAAGATGTTGCGGGTAAAACTGGCACAACGCTCTGGCAATCATCAAACCGTGTCGCCAATAAAGACGCGTGGTTCGCTGGTTATACAGACAAGCATCTGCTCGTTATTCATGCTGGATTTGACCGGACCGATGATACCCACTATCTCCGCAGCGGCGGCGGTGACGTACCTGCTCGAATTTTCCGCAACACGTTGAGAAGTTTGCCGTAATAAAAAATCCCACAATCACGTGGGATTTTTACGTTTTCTTCGCGCGCCATAAAATTAGGGTGACCCCAATGGCTCTACACACCGTCACGTAATGAAGCAACATGAGGAGGACTGCTCCTGCATTGAGACCCATGATGATGCCGTGCATGCCGATTTCTTGCTGAGAGCCAAGCAGATAAATCATGCCGAATGAGATAATGTGTGCCCAAATCGTATGATATAACCCATCTTTTACAAGTCCTAGTCCGATTAAATAAGCCTGCAGTGGAATTGAAAAATAATGAAAAAGAAAAAATGGCCACAGGTTTTGTAAATAATAGACCGCTTCCGTTGAGTGAAAAAACAAATTCGTTAACGGATGAGCAAATACATACATCACAACAACCGACGGGATGCCATATGTAAAGGTCATCTTCATACACTGTTGAAGAAGTTCTTGAAGTTTTGCTGAATCTTGTTTAATCTGAGCCTCGGATACGGCTGGGATGAGCGCAACGAGAATAGAGTGCGCAAAAAAGGCCGGAAAGAACCCGATCGTTGCCGCTACCCCCATTAAAATACCGAAGTGCTGCGTCGCAACACTCATGCTCATCCCAGATAGAACTAGTGCTTTTTTGATTAAAAATGGCTGGATGGCATTGGCTAAGGCATTGAACAGACGAAGACCTGTCGTTGGAAGCGAGACAGCCAAAAGCTTATGACGAATTTCCTTCGGTTGAAGCGTTGGGCGATGTGATTTTGTAATGACGTTTAGTGAGGTAAAATACGAAAAGAAAAAATAGATTAAAATAACCGCCTCAGTGCCAACGAGTGCCCCTACTGCCGCAAGCATGGAAAGCTCGGCACTCTCAAAAGAGAACGTGCGAAACAACAAGAAAAGGAGCGTGAGCTGAACGGCTTTGCGAATAAAATTAGATACGGCAATCGTTGTCATTCTGTTTTTCCCTGTAAAATAGCCACGTAATATCGCAGAAAACGCGACAATGGGAATAAAAATGAGCACAATTCGATTGAGCATCGGGTGATAATGCGAAAGAACCGGAAAGCTAAATACGACTACAGCCGTTAGGCAAAAGAAAATGATGGTCATAAATAAGGCAAACCTCGTCGCATGTTTCATCATATGACGATGCTCTTTTCGATCATGCTCTGCGATAAATTTAGCGATGGAAATAGGAAACTCAAGACTCGCGACGGTTGCGATTAAGAAAATAATCGGTAGCACCGACATGTAAATCCCCATACCCTCTTTCCCTAATTCTCTTGCTAAAATCATGTTTACTAAAAACTCTACTAGCTCCCCTAAAAAGGCAGCAAATGCTAGTACGAACGTTCCTTTTAAAAATGCGTTCATAAACGAATCTCCCTTATCAACTTCCTTACTCTATGTATATGTCACGTCCTTAAAAAAAGGACAAGAATTCGCAAGGAACACTATATAGACAAAACAGAGTGTCTTTTAGATAGGTATTTAGACCTACAAAAACAAAGCGAGAGGATATTTTTAACAATTATTATTTCGTCCCCCTTCTTCTTTTGCTACAATAGCGTGAGACATACTTATTAGACATCGATTGAGAGGAGATAATACATATGATTATGGTTGTTGAGGATGATCCGAAAATTTGTGATCTTCTTCTATCACACTTACAAAAATATGGACTGGAGGCGAGCTGTGCCATCTCGTTCGACAATGTGATGCATGATTTTCATCGCCTTCAGCCTGAACTCGTTTTACTAGATGTGAACTTACCAAAGTTTGATGGATACTACTGGTGCCGCCAAATTCGGATGGTTTCAAACTGCCCTATTATGTTCATTTCGGCTCGTGACGGCAAGATGGATCAAGTGATGGCGCTTGAGAACGGTGCTGATGACTATATCACAAAGCCATTTGATTACGATATCGTTCTCGCAAAAATCCGAAGCCACTTGCGACGCGCATACGGTACATATGCTTCTCCGACAGGCGAGCGTACAGTTGAGGCACATGGCCTCACTCTCTTTCCAGAGCGATTGGAATTGACCTTTGGCGAGCAGCGGTTAGAAGTGAGTCACACCGAAATGAAGCTTTTTGAGGCTTTAATGGATCGTCTTGAGCTAGTCGTCAGCCGCGATCGCCTGCTCGAGAAAATTTGGGACGATCAGCCGTTTGTGGATGACAATACGCTGAACGTGTATATGACGCGAGTGAGAAAAAAACTCAAGGAGCTTGGCATTGACGGAGCCATTGAAACAGTTCGCGGCGCTGGCTACATGATGAAGCCAACGTGGAGATCTCAGCCATGAAGCTATTTTTGCGGGAGCACCTCCCTCTTACGATTTTTTTTCTTGTTCAGGTAGCCATTACAAGCCTCATCTATTGGTTAGACAATAGCCACCGTTACTCAACCATTTGGTACGCGGCGCTAATTAGCTTTGTGTTGTATGGTACTTATTTAACGTTTCGTTATATGACGCACCGAAAGTTTTATGCGCGCCTTTCAACAAAATTAACTCATTTGGATGAAAGCATTGCCGATTACGGAGATAGTCCACTAAGCACCGAGCTTCACGAGCTTCTTCAAAGTCAGTACAGTCACTTTCAAAATAATACCCATTCTTTAAAGGCCAAGCTCGACCAGCACATTACCTTTATTAACCAATGGGTCCACCAAATGAAAACGCCCGTTTCTGTTGTTCATCTCATTCTTCAAAAGGAAGATCACCCTGCTTTTGATAGCATTCAAGATGAAATGGATCGAATAAAAAAAGGACTCGATACGATTTTATATACGGCTCGCCTTGAGACTTTCTCTCGTGATTTTAAAGCCGAAACGGTGCCGCTCGCAGCACTTGTGTCCTCCATCACCTCTGAGCAAAAGCGCTTATTCATTCGCAATCGCGTCTTTCCGAGCGTAGATATCAACCCGAGTATCGTTGTTGCTTCTGATACAAAATGGCTCTCTTTTGTGCTCATTCAACTATTAACAAATGCGGTGAAATATTCGGCAGAACGCAGTCAAAAAATTTCTATTCAAGCCTTTCATCGCGGCAAGCAAGTGGCACTCGAAATTAGAGATGAAGGCGTAGGAATTCCGCCGCAAGATTTAAAACGGGTATTTGATCCTTATTTTACGGGTGAAAACGGGCGAAAATATCAGGAATCAACGGGAATGGGACTCTATCTTGCAAAAGAAATCTGTAAGCAGCTTAATCACCGAATAGAATTAGAGTCAAAAGTAGACGTCGGGACAACCGTCCGCCTCATTTTCCAAGAAGACTTAGGAGGAACGGATTCCCCATCTTCAAGGTAGCGCTCCCTGCTACCTTTTTTCATTTTCCCTTTCTTACAAAACTGTAAGGTGACTGTAAGGATAACAGATGGTACTTCTATAGCTCTTTTGGCTACAATAGAGATAGATTTTAAAGAACTTAACACGCGCACAAAGCGAAAGGAGATTGTACACAATGTCAGTATTAGATGTTCGTCATTTATCAAAAATTTATGAAGGAAAGGTGTCTTATAAAGCGCTTGATAACATTAACTTTACGGTGGATAAAGGAGAATTTGTCGGCATTATGGGGCCATCTGGGAGCGGGAAAACGACGTTACTTAACATGGTCTCAACCATTGATTCACCAACATCTGGTGAAGTAACCGTAAATGGTCAAAACCCACATCACTTAAAAAAGAATGATATTGCGCTTTTCCGCCGCCGTAAGCTTGGATTTGTTTTTCAATATTTTAACCTTTTGGATACGTTAACGGTTGAAGAAAACATCATTCTACCTCTTACATTGGATGGTGTCAGCGTCAGTGAAATGAACAAGCGACTCGTTGATATTACGAAAAAACTGGGTATTGATCAAATTTTGAAAAAGCGTACGTATGAAATCTCGGGTGGACAAATGCAGCGAACTGCGATTGCTCGAGCGATGATTCACAAGCCTGAGCTCCTTCTTGCAGACGAACCAACTGGAAATCTTGATTCAAAATCGTCAAAAGACGTAATGGAAACGCTCGAGCACCTAAATCAATCAGAAGGTTCTACCATGATGATGGTTACACATGATGCGTTAGCTGCTAGCTACTGCAGCCGTGTCATTTTCATTAAAGATGGACAGCTATACAATGAAATTTATCGAGGTGCAAATCGACAAGCATTTTTCCAACAAATTATCGACATGCTTTCGGTGTTAGGCGGTGATGCACATGAACTTTCGACAGCTCGTTATTAAAAACGTGTTCAGAAATAAGCGGACATATGCCGCTTATTTCTTGAGCAGCGCCTTCTCTGTATCGGTTTTTTTCATCTATTCTCTATTCATCTTTCATCCTGACGTGAAATCGGGCGTTAACGGTGGGATTGCTATTCAAGGAATGAAAGCAGCGGAGTACATTATTTATGTATTTTCATTCTTTTTTGTTCTTTATTCGGTCAGCGCCTTCTTAAAATCTAGAAAAAAAGAATTTGGGATTTTTATTATGAATGGCATGTCTAAACGACAGCTAAATACGATGGTTTTTCTTGAAAATATGCTCATTGGAATTGCCTCGTTAATTGCCGGGATTTTATCAGGAATTGTCTTTGGAAAGCTCTTCTTAATGATGGGTGCGAACATTTTAGAAATTGATTATTTATCGTTCCAGCTCCCTGCTCGATCACTTACACTCACCATTGGCTCATTTATGATCTTATTTTTCATTATCTCATTATTTACGAGTTTATTTGTGCGAACAAACAAGTTAATCGATTTGTTTCAAGGCAGTCAAAAGCCAAAAAAAGAACCGAAATCATCGATTCTGTTATCCCTACTTGCTGCCGTTCTTTTAGGTGGTGGCTACTACCTTGCCGCAACGTCTACCGTTTTGACGATCGGTTTTCGCTTCTTTCCGGTTATTATTATGGTCATTATCGGGACGTATTTCCTTTATACGCAGCTTAGTATTTTTCTCTTAAAAATGGTGAAGAAAAATAAAACGTTCTACTGGAACAAAACGAACGTGATTGTTATTTCTGACCTCGTCTACCGCATGAAAGACAATGCCCGGATGTTTTTTCTTGTAACGGTTGTGTCCGCTACGTCCTTTTGTGCAGTCGGAACGCTCGTTTCGTTTACAGTGACAGGCGATGAATACCACCTTAACTACCCTTATGCCGTTTCCTACTATTCAGCAGAGCAAAATCAGGAAAAGGATAAACATCTCAGCATCATTGAGCATGACCTTGATAAACAAGGACTAGCTTACAAAAAGAACGAAATCGTCTTGAAGAAAGCCGTGATTCACATGAAAAACGGAAATAAAAACGGCCAAACCGTGACCGTTTTATCAGAGCAAAACTTTAATCAGCTCGCTCGCCCTCTTGATGTGAAACCTATTCATATCAAGAAACATGATGCTTACTTTGTTCAATCTTCTTCGATGATGGGAGGAAACGATGAGAAAAAAGGCAGCATTTCCATTGAAGGACAAACTTCTAAGCTGGATTCACGAGGGTACGTGAAAAAAATCGTTCTGCCTGCTTATCAAAATGATTATTTGCAGCTCGTTGTTTCAAACGAAACGTATGATTCATTAACATCATCTGCTCCCCTACGCACCTACACGGGGTATTACGTAAAGGACTGGAAGGATACAAAAGGAATTGGAGCTGCGATCAAAAAACAGTTAGAGCCAATGTCTGATGCTCCGTTTAACTACGTTTCGTCAGGAGACGCTTACGCTCAAACGATGCAATTGTATAAAATGATGCTATTTGTCGTGTTGCTCGTAGGCTGTGTATTCTTCATTGCGGCTGGAAGTTTCCTTTATTTCAGACTGTATACAGACTTGGAGTACGACAAACGACAGTATGCAACCATTTCTCGTGTCGGCTTAACAATGAAGGAACTGAATAAAATTATTACGACACAGCTTTCCCTGTTATTTTTCATTCCCATCATCATCGCCGTGATTCACAGCGTGTTTGCGTTTATGGCGTTACAAAGCTTTTTCTCACTGTCCATCGCGAGCAGAACGGGCATTGTGCTAGGCGCCTTTGCGCTGTTTCAAATTATCTATTTTCTGATCATTCGATCTCGTTATCTGTTTCATATTAAAAAAGGGATTTTTACCGCTTAATTACTTGCACTCAGGGCTGCTATCTTGCTCTGAGTGTTTTTGTATGGCTATGGCATAAAATAATTTTGATAAAAAGACTCGATTGATGCACAAAATAAGATGATTAATCATGAAAGTGGTCATTTTTCCCTTTGTTTTTTTCTACTATACAACTTAAAATAGGATTGATTGAACGAACGAAAGGACTAGTTTATGGGAAAATTAAAAATTACGCTACTCTATGTACTGGTTGGAGTTACTTGGCTGTATGTGACAGATGACCTTGTCAGCGCTTCAGTTGATCAAGACACTCTCCAACTTCTTCAAAGCGTCAAAGGATATGTATTTGTTGGCGCCTCTGCTTTGTTTTTATACCTCTATTTGCATCGGAAAGAGAAATTTTCAAAACTTCAAGAAGAAGAAGAACGATTATCTACCCTGATCAACTCCATGGTCGATTTCGTTAATTTTAAAGACGGAGAAGGTCGGTGGATTGAAGCAAATGATTTTGGTTTAGAGCTTTTTCACCTCCAAGACATTCCATATAAAGGGAAAACAGATCAACAGCTTGCGACATACTCTCCCAACTTTTCAGAAGCGCTTCAAGCCTGTACAGGCAGTGATGAGCAGGTATGGAAGAACGGAAAGGTAACACGATTTGAAGAAAAGATCCCACTACCAGACGGCACGTACAAAACGTTTGATACGATTAAAGTCCCTCTCTTTATGCATGACGGATCACGTAAGGGTCTAGTCATTATTGGGCGTGATATTACACAGCGCGTTGAAATGGAAAATCGCTTAAATGAAAGCGAACAAAAATACAAATCACTATTCGATTACAATCCTGAACCCGTTTTTATGATGGATCTC
This sequence comes from Priestia koreensis, assembly GCF_022646885.1. Lineage (GTDB taxonomy): Bacteria > Bacillota > Bacilli > Bacillales > Bacillaceae_H > Bacillus_AG > Bacillus_AG koreensis_A. The sequence goes on from NZ_CP061868.1 coordinate 2,294,416, forward strand.
ACTGGTCGCATACAAGACGTTAATACCCAATTTTTAAACGCACTCGGTTATACATATGAAGAACTTATGGGGCACCCTGTTTGTCGTCTTCTAAAGAAAGTAACGGCTTCTGAAGTGCAAAAGATTATTCGCAAAATCGTCACAAGTCGAAAAGGAACGCGAAATGGAGATGTACAGTTTCTCAATCAAGGCGGACAGTCGGTGTTACTTCATTGCACCTCCGTTCCAATGATTGTGGATGACGAAATCAAAGGCGTTATTTGCTATGGAAAAGATGTCACCGGTATCCGCGAAACACAGGAACGTCTGCGAAAAAGTGAAAAGCTATCTGTTGTAGGTGAGCTTGCAGCAAGTGTGGCACACGAAGTACGAAACCCGCTTACTTCTTTAAAAGGATTTGTTCAGTTATTAGAACAAGAAGATGAAAAGCACCAACATTACTATAGCATTATGCTCGATGAGTTAAATCGGATTAATCGGATTGTCAGTGAGCTTCTTATGTTAGCCAAACCTCAAGAAACCCCTCTTTCTCGCTGTAATATCTTCGATTTATTAATTGGCGTTAAAAATTTGATGGATTCGCAGGCTCATTATTACGGAGCATCCATTGATGTAAGCTATAGCGGTGAAGGTCCTTCCCTAATATTAGGCGAAACGGATCAGTTGAAACAGATTTTTATTAACTTAATCAAAAATGCAGTGGAAGCTTCCGCTACAAAAGTAGATATTCGAATTATGAAACAGGAAGGAAGCATTCAAATTATCGTGCAAGACAACGGAATAGGAATTGAAAAAGATCGGATCAAGCATCTCGGCGAACCATTTTATTCTTCCAAAGAAAAAGGAACGGGGCTGGGACTTACCATTACGCACCGGATTATTCATTCGCACGGGGGAACAATTCAATATGAAAGTGAAGTCGGCAGCGGGACAACCGTTGTTGTGACGTTTCCTGCAAAACACGCTTAAAAAGAGCCTTGCATTCTAACGATAGAATGCAAGGCTCTTTTGCTAGGACTCTCATGAAATGGGCTTCGTCTCCAAATATTTTTTCCCTTTTCCATAAATATAAAGATTATAACCAATATAATACGTCGCTAGCATGAAGAAAACGATCATCGTAAGCGGGTCACTCGCAAAATGCTTTCCGTAGCTCGCCTGCGTTTCAGGATCAATTTTCATGATTTGGATGAAACGATAAAGAAAGCGACTTAAAAATAAAAATAACACGATTGATTCAATCCAAATATGAGTGCGATAATAAAGAAGGCTTTCACGCATTTCGAGCTGACTGTGCTTTTGAGCATAGCTAAGAAGGATGATTCCGCCAACAATTCCGATCGCATCGTACAAATAAGAAATAGGATGAACAGCGCTGTTTATTAACAACAAGACGGCGATGATAGAAAAAAGGATCGCACGAATAAAGAGCCGCCTCACTTTAAACAGCTGAAAACCAATGCTTCTTTTAATCCGACGGTATAAAATGAATGCAATAATGACAAATGAATAGATGTAGGGCTGTACGTGCATCATTTCCCCCCTCTCATTTAACGTATGTGAAGACGTCTCATTATATCACACTCACAAATACCATTAAATGGATAAAAATATCATAAACGTTCTCATTGCAAAAAAAGCTTTCCTTAGTAGGAAAGCTTTTTTTGCCATTATTCTGCTACTGTTAAATTGACTTGAACATTACCGCGAGTTGCCTTAGAGTATGGGCATACTTGGTGTGCCGCTTCTACAAGCTCTTGAGCTTGATCTTTTGGTACACCTTTTACCTTTACAATAAGCTCCACTGCAATTTTAAATCCGTTATCTGATTCATCTTTTCCAATGCTTACTTCTGCTGTTACTTCTGTTCCCTCAACTTCTTTGATTCGTTTTTTATTGATCACAAGGTTCAGAGCGCTGTCAAAGCACGCAGAATATCCAGCTGCAAATAACTGTTCAGGGTTTGTTGCGTCGCCGCCTTTTCCGCCCATTTCCTTCGGTGTCGCTACGTTTAAATCTAACACGCCGTCGCTTGATTTAACGTGTCCGTCACGTCCGCCTACTGTTGTTGCTTTTGCTGTGTACATTGGTTTCATGATTCATCAATCTCCTTTTTGTAATGTTTGCGTAATGTGATGTAGCTGTTTTAACAGCTTGATGTACTCTTCGGTTGAAATACCAAATCGCGGCGCTACCTCTTCTGGTATACAAGCCGCCTCTTCTTTTAAAGAATACCCTTTTTCCGTTAATCTAATCATCACAATGCGCTCATCCATTTCGGAGCGAAGACGGGTCACTAATCCACCGGTTTCCATACGCTTTAACATTGGCGTAAGCGTACCGGAATCTAAAAATAATTGAGCTCCTAGCTCTTTTACACTCATTTCTTTGTGTTCCCATAGAACTAGCATGACTAAGTATTGTGGAAACGTAAGATCTAGTTTGGTCAGCAGTGGTCGATACATGCTTGTAATTTCTTTTGAACAGGCATACACGGCAAAGCATAGCTGATTTTCTAATTTTAACGTTTGATCATTCATTTTAAGCACCTACCAATTTTAATCGCACACAATTAAGTTTCACACAATACCTCATAAAATGCAAGGACAGCTTCTTTTATTGACCAAGACAATGACTGGTGGGATAATAGTAAAACATGAAAATTGAGGTGACAGGTATGGAGTTAATTTATTGCAAAGAAGATGTTCTAAAAAAACTAAATGACTACGTCGAAGTATATCCCCCAGTCGTCTTATTTAAAAAAGGGAATACGTACGCGATTTCTCAAGATGCGAACGGCCAGTGGATCGCGTTTGATGAAGAAAATCATCCTCATCTTCTCTCCGCCTTCTCAACATTAGAAGAGGATTTTTGGTTTAACGCGCATTTTGAGGTACGTTCGTAATACTGCATAGAAAAAAGGAACTTGCTCATAGGAGAGAAGTTCCTTTTTTCTTTTTCCTTATTCGCTTTTTAGCACTCTCATTGCATTGAGTACGGCGAGCAGCGTCACACCAACATCTGAGAACACTGCTTCCCACATTGTCGCAATACCAAAAGCACCGAGAAGAAGAAAGATGCCCTTTACACCTAATGCAAACACGATGTTTTGCCACACGATCGACTTCGTTTTCTTCGCAATATGAATCGCTTCAGCAATTTTTGACGGTTCATCCGTCATAATGACCACATCAGCTGCTTCGATCGCTGCATCAGAGCCGAGTCCACCCATTGCAATGCCAACATCAGCTCGCGCAAGAACGGGTGTATCATTAATACCATCTCCGACAAAAATCACTTTTTCGCGCTTTGTTTTTGACTCGTCTATTTTCTCAAATTGTTCCACCTTTTGATGTGGCAGAAGCTCTGCATAGATTTGATCAACTTGCAAATCCTGCCCTACTTGTTTGGCTACCCTTTTTGCATCACCCGTTAGCATAACGGTCTGCTTCACACCTAAACGTTTTAATGCTGCAATAGCTTCTTTAGCATCTGGTTTTATTTCATCTGAAATGACGAGGTGACCCGCATATTCCCCGTCTACCGCTATATACACAAGCGTTCCAAGAGACTCCACCGGTGGACATGCGATTTCGTGTTGCTTCATCCACTTTTCATTACCCGCAAGAACGCTTCGGCCGTAAATCATAGCTTCTGTTCCGTACCCAGCTGTTTCCTGATAGTTGGTAATTTTCTTTTCGTCTATCTTTTCCTTGTAAAAGGATCGAATAGACCCCGCAATAGGATGCGTTGAGAACGCTTCGGCATGTGCTGCATAGGCAACAAGTTCATCTTTTGATACATTTTGTGCATGAACGTCTGTCACTGTAAATGTACCTTTTGTTAAGGTGCCAGTTTTATCAAAAACCACATACTTCACTTGCTGAAGGGCTTCTAAAAAGTTGCTTCCTTTTACTAAAATACCACGCTTTGAAGCTCCACCAATTCCCCCGAAAAAGCTAAGCGGGATGGAGATTACGAGTGCACACGGACATGAAATGACTAGAAAGACAAGTGCGCGGTATAGCCATTCTGAAAAGGTCGCACCCGTTACAAAAAGCGGTGGAAGAACAGCGAGTGCAGCAGCCCCTACAACAATTGCAGGTGTGTAATAACGAGCAAACTTCGTAATGAAATTTTCTGTTGGCGCTTTGCGATTGCTTGCATGCTCCACAAGCTCTAAAATTTTCGCAACCGTTGACTCCTTGTAAGGCTTCGTTACTTCAATGGTAAGCAACCCGTTTAAATTAATGCTTCCACTTACTACGTCATTTCCTACTTCCACATTTCGAGGCAGTGACTCACCTGTGAGCGCGGACGTATCAAGCGTAGACTGTCCCTCTACTACATGACCGTCAAGCGGAATTTTCTCTCCTGGTTTGACAACAATGTAATCCCCTTGCTTCACGAGTTCAGGTGACACTTTTTTCGTTTCTCCGTTTCGTTTTACGTGCGCATATTCAGGCTTTATATCCATTAACGCGCTAATGGATGCCCGGGAGCGGTTCACGGCTAGGCTTTGAAAGAGCTCCCCTACTTGATAGAACAGCATGACGGAAACGGCTTCAGGGTATTGCCCGATCGCAAATGCACCAATGGTGGCGATAACCATTAAAAAATGCTCATCGAACACCTGACCTCGCCATATGTTACGAATCGCCCGTAAAACTACATCTCCTCCTACTAGAAGGTACGCACAAATAAAAAGAGAAAGCTCAAGCTCAAATGGAAGAGCGAAAATGGCCGCTACTGCGGTCATCACCCCACCAATACCTAACCTCGCAAGTAGCGGGGTGAACGTCTTTTTCGTTGGTGAAGCAGAAGATTCTTCCTCGGCATCCACCACCTGTACATCTGGCTCTAAGCGCTTCACAATTTGCTTCACACGCGAGATCACGTCTTCACGCTGAGCAAAATCAGCGCCTGTAATGGTTAACTTTTTCGTGGAGAAATTCAATCGTGCTTCACGAACGCCTTCTAATCCTGCGGTTTCATGTTCGATTTTATTCGCACAGTTTGCACAATGGAGACCTTCTAACGTTAAAGTAATCGTGTGCGTTTCCTTCGGTTTTACTTGAACGTGAGGTTCGATTTTTTGAACAATCCGTTCTGCTTCCTTCGATGTTTCACTTATTGACGTTACAGGGCTATCAAAAGACAGCGTTTTTGTTGCGAAATTGACGATGCAGTTTTCAACATCATTTATTTGTTGAATAGAGTGTTCAATTTTCGATGCACAGTGCGCACAATTGAGCCCTTCTAATATAAATTCTTGTTTTGTTTTTTGTTTCTCCACCACCGATGCCTCCCATTTCATCTTTCATCTATAGAATTTCCTAAGTGGATCTAAATGATTTAACTGAAAAAGCTGCTCGCACAATACCAGCTCACTACTGAACATGGTACTGCAAATGAATATATGTGCAATTATTCATAAATGCTTTCCATAGTATATGTGAAAAGGAACGTTTGGATTGTACGCGATCACCTAATATTTTCACTATTTCGTTTAATTATAACATCCTTATATGAGTAATTGTTCAAATAAGCATATAAAAGTAAAAAAGCCGAATGATTTTACATTCGACTTTTTCCACCACCATTCAATGGTAACGTAACCGTAAAAATAGATCCTTTTCCAATCTCGCTTTCTAACCCGATGGAACCATTATGAATCGAAACGACTTTCTTTGTAATCGCTAGTCCCAATCCGTTTCCTTTGCCACCGCGAGATTTGTCTGCCTTATAAAAGCTTTCAAAAATATAGCGCTGATCTTCTTTGGAAATACCGATTCCGCTATCTGAAATGATACAATGAGCGAATCCGTTCTCTTCGTTCAGTGCAACCCCAATTTTCCCACCTTCTGATGTATAGGTCATGCTGTTTGTAAGTAAATTCATCCATACTTGCTCAAGCAGATCACGGTCTGCCGTAATTCGAACGGCGTTCATATTCAAATCCAATTCTAAATCTTTTGGGCTCCACTGTGGCTCTAACGCTAAAATTACCGTTCGCAGCTGCTCGTCAAGCGAATATGTCGACAGCGTAACCGGATGATGCTCGGAGTCAAGGGACGCAAGCTTTAATAAATTCCCTCCGAGCTGTGCGAGGCGACTGCTTTCCTTTTCAATGATGCTTAAATAGCGAAGGCGGTCTTCTTGTGGAATGTGTTCTTCTTTTAGCGCATTCGCAAAGCCTCGAATCGATGTGAGGGGTGACTGAATTTCATGAGATACGCTCGCCACAAATTCTCGGCGCATCGTTTCAATTTTATTTAATTCTTTTGACATATGATTAAAGTGCTCCGTCAATTGTCCAATTTCATCGGCTGATTCATGCTCGACGCGAATATTATAATTTCCTTTTCCGATTTCCTTCATCGCTTTCGTCAGCTTACGAATCGGCTTTACGAGCTGTCTAGATAACAACGCAAACGATAAAATGCCTACGACCAAGATCGAAAGTAGCTGCACGAGCTGAACGTTTTGAATCGCTTTGTTTGGCTTAATCGGATCAGGCTGTAAAAATAACACGTATTTTTGTCCATCTTCTGTAAATGGAATTCCCATCACCATTCCCATAGGAGGTCCGTCCTTTGGCTTAGAGACTAAATAATCGTCTGAGGTTTTCAGAAGCTTGCGAACGTCCCCCTCCGTAATTCGGAACGGATGCTTTGAGTTCCCAAGGCGCTCGGCACGCATATTCTCATCGTAGATCACAAAAGAATACTGAAAAAAAGATGTATGATGCAGGAAGGACGCCAGCTCATTTGCATCCTCTTTTCCGTATAAATGAACGAACTCTTTCCCTACTTGCCACATGTCTTTTTGCAAGCGCTGATCAATTTCCTTGTCACGAAAGGAAGTAGATAAAATAAAGGACACGATCAAACTAAACACAATGGTTCCAATGAACGCAATTACTATTTTCAAGTAAATGGACTTTGTCATCCACACACCTCAAGCTTGTAGCCTAATCCTCGAATGGTTTTAATTTCAAAGCCTGTTTGGTGTCCGCCTAGCCTTTCGCGTATTCGCTTAATGTGTACATCGACCGTCCGTTCATCTCCGCCATAGTCAAATCCCCAAATTTTCTCAATAAGCTGATCACGCGTAAAAATTTTACCTGGTGTACTTGCTAATGAAAACAGAAGCTCGAACTCCTTTAAAGGAAGGTCAAAGGTTAGATCTGACATGCTCACCTCAAGCTTTTGACGATCTAGCTTGGTTTGTCCGATATGAATGAGCTTGTTTGCTTCAATACGATACCGGCGTAATAGTGCCTTCACACGAGCCATCATCTCAAGCGGATCGAACGGTTTTACGATATAATCATCGGTGCCCGCATCAAACCCTTTTAATTTGTCATTTGATTCACCACGTGCAGTGATCATAAGAACGGGAATATCAAAAAACTCTTTGATTTCCTTCGTTAAGCTCCATCCGTCTTTTAACGGCATCATAATATCAACGATTGCGAGGTCAATTCGATATTCCTCCATCTTCTCCCATGCTTCTTCTCCGTTTGCTGCCTCAGTGACCTGATAGCCTTCTTTTTTTATGTAAATCGAAATAAGTTCTCGAATATGGGCATCATCATCTGCTACTAATATGCGTATCATGCTTTCACCTTTTCTCTTCTAATCTTGTTTCTATTATCTTACACAACAAATATGAACTCAATATGAACAAGCCCATCTCTAAAGATGGGCTTGTTCGTTTCTCCTATTAAATACTACAACCAAAAAATCCCGATAATGGCTAATGCCCCTAAAATAAGCCCACCAATTTGTCCCACCATGTCGCTTGTGATGATCGGCTTTGACTGATCAAGCTTCGCTTCCTGCAACTCCATATGTAAATGCTCCACGGCTTCTTGTAGCACTTCCACCTGCTTTTTTAACTCGTCTACTTCCTCTTTTGGGACAATACTTGTTTCAGGGCGTTTTTCTAAATCCATCTTACCTCCCCCTTCTTCTTTTTATACGAGTCATCATCACATTGGTTTCAACTTTCTTCCCCTGCTTGAAACTGCTGTCTGACAAGTCCTCGGTAAAAATCATGCGTGTTCATTAATTCCTCATGAGTACCGACACCTGTAATCGTTCCATTTTGCATGACAATGATTTGATCGGCGTTTACAACGGTAGAAAGCCTATGCGCAATGACAAACGACGTTTTCTCCTTCATCATAGATTCTAGCGCTTGCTGTACGAGCTTTTCAGATTCCGAATCTAAGCTTGCCGTGGCTTCATCTAATAGAAGAAACTCGGGGTTACGAAGAATAGCGCGCGCAATCGCAATCCGCTGCCTTTGACCACCCGATAAGTTGATGCCGCGTTCCCCAACGAGCGTGTCATATCCTTGTGGAAATCCGCTAATAAATTCGTGGGCGTTCGCTTGAGTAGAAGCTTCCATGATTTCCTGATCCGTCACTTCACGCTGCAAGCCGTACATCATGTTTTCTCGAATCGTTCCGACTAAAATAGGCGAGTCCTGCTGCACGTAGCTAAATAACGCACGCCAATCTTTCAACTGATAGGCGTCACTCCGCTGACCGTTAAGACGGATGTCACCAGATGAAGGCTCATAAAAGCGTTCCATCAAAGAGAAAATCGTTGATTTCCCTACACCGCTCGGACCTACAAAAGCTGTCATCGTACCCGGCTGAGCGGAGAAGGAGACGTTCTTTAAAATAAGGTCTTTGCCGTAGCCAAACGCGACTTGATTAAACGTAAGCACACCCGACTCTTTTACAGCGATTCCGTCCTCATACGGTTCTTCTGTTTCATCTAAAATTTGAAAAATCCTCTCGGATGCCCCCTTTGTTTGCTGAAAGCTCGTCACAAAGCGTGTAAGAGAACTAATCGGTATCATGATTTGAAATAAATAAAGAACAAAGGCGACGAGCTCTCCGGCTGATATGTACGCAGCGCTAACGCGGTACGCTCCAAAGCCGACAATTGCAATGAGCACTCCTGTCATCACAGCACTCATGATCGGAGAAATGAGCGCTTCAATTTTCGCGCGGCGAATCCCAAATTGATAGAGCGAGTGAAACGATTCTTTTCCCTTATCAAACTCTGATTTTTCCGTTGTATAAGCTTTGATCAAGCGGATTTCGCCAAGCATTTGTGCTAAAAAGGCCGTAAGCTTTGACATGTGATCCTGCTGTTCTTTCGAAATTTTATACATCTTCCTTGCCATCGGCATAATGACAAGAAACGTCACTGGAATGGCAGCAAGTAAAATTAAGGTCATCGGTACATCAATCGTAATTAAAATGATGATTGCTACTATGACTGATAAGCTATTCGTAATAAACTCGATCATCTCTGTTGACAATAGATTCATGACAATCGTCGTATCATTTGTAATGCGACTGACCATTTCCCCAGATCGATTTTGGTCATAAAATGAGATCGGTAAATGAATAAATTTATTCCAAAGCTTCGTTCGCAGACGTTCAACAACCGCTTGTCCAATTTGTGCTAGTAAAAAGAGAGACACAGCGCTTGAAGCAATTTGAACGAAAAACAAACCGACAATGAGTCCAATCATGGATGGGGAAAATCCGTTTTGAAAGGAATCCATCAGCTGCTTAATAAAAATAGGAATAGCAAGGGAAACACCTGTGTTGAGCAATGATAGCACAAGTGAAACACCTAGCTTTCCTTTAGGCGGTTTCGTGAGCCTCCAAAGCTTCCGAAACTGAAAAGATGTTGATGTCATATACATGTACTCCTTTATCTTTCAATCTTACTCATTATCACATATTTTCTTCAAAAAGAAACATGCATACGCTCATCAACCCGCTCTTTTTGCCCACCTATTCATCATAAATGGGTCCAGCTTTTACATCACTTTATTTGTCGGACGCACAATGACTTCATTAATGTTTACACTCTCAGGCTGTGTGACCGCGTACACAACTGCACTTGCGATATCCGTTGGTTGGAGGGGATTCATGCGGCGACTTGCAAACATCTCCTTCACTTCTGGGTCTGTAATGTGATGAGTAAGCTCTGTGGAAACCGCTCCTGGCGACACGTTCGTCACACGTAGCCCAGATGCGGAAAGCTCCTTTTCCATTCCTTGTGAAATGGCGCGCACCGCGTATTTTGTTGCACTATAAATGGTGCTAGACGGAAAGATCTCATGACCCGCAACAGAAGAAACGTTGACAATATGTCCATGCTTTTGTTCGATCATCGACGGAAGGACGGCGTGAATTCCATATAAAACGCCTTTAATATTCACATCGACCATTCGTTCCCACTCATCGATGTGATCGTTTTTTAAAAAAGAGAGCAGCATCACACCTGCATTATTAACGAGTATATCGATCGTGCCAAATTCGTCTTTTGCTGCTTGCACGAGTCTTTCCATCTCTTCTCGCTTCGTAACATCTGTTGGCACAACAAGCGTTTTTGCTCCGTGCTTTTTTTCTAACTGAGAAGCTAGAGCTTCTAATCGGTCGCTCCGTCTAGCTGCTAACACAATATTCGCACCCTCACGTGCTAATTCATGGGCAATCGCTTCGCCTATACCACTGCTTGCACCTGTTACGATCGCTGTCTGATCGTGAAGCTTCATAAATAAACCCAATGTTATTCCTCCCGTCTCTATCTTTTTCTCATTATGGACGCTGTCGCTTTAACTCCATCATCTTTTCAGGTGTTTGTAGCGATGTAAACCCAAACTGCGCGTACAGATCATGTGCATCATTTGTTGCTAGCATTACACGTTTAATGTCACTTACCGCAGGATGTGATAAAACCACCTCGACCATCCATTTACCTAATCCTCGTCCTCTTTCTCCTTCTACTACAAATACATCAGCTAAATAAGCGAACGTCGCCTGATCTGTTACAAGACGAGCAAAGCCTATTTGCTTTTCATTCGATGGACTTCCCTTAAATAAACCAAAACTTAGCGAATTATGTATAGACTTTTGAATGACGTCGTAAGGACGCCCCTTTGCCCAGTAGGACGTATTATGTAAATAATCGCATATGAACAATTGATCGAGCCAGTCTTGATTCGTAGTAATGAAGTAATCTAGCGCTGGATGAGAAATTCGCATACTAAACCTTCCCTCTGTATATGTTGGAATATTTTTAGAATAATACAAATATTTTACTGTTGTATTTATCGTAGCTCTTTTTGGAATACCCGTCAATATGAAACTCTGCTATCGGTGTTCCAGTTCACCTTTGGTTTTCAAGTGGATTAAGCTAGTCTTGCGCTCTACTTGTCAACGAATCGCCAAATGAAAAAAGGCTTCTAATTGATTTCACGAACTGGAAATCAATTAGAAGCCTTTTTTGCTCGTCATTTTCTTCTTTTTCGCTGAACGCGATCCTGCCATTTACCGACTAACTCATGAAAGGAACTGTTAAAGCGCCAAATAAGTGCCCAGATAAAGGCATCGATGACAGCTGATGCAGGTTTGAGAGTACCTAAATAGGCAGAGACAGGGACAACATAAACCAAGCTAGTGATCGCAACTGCCACAACCAGTAGTTCAACATACACTTTCATTTTCATGAAATCCATTTGTTCTCCATCCTTATTAAATAGTCCCCTATATCATACGATGTTTATTTAGGAAAAGATAGCCGTATTTCATTTCATTTTATTTACAAATCAAATGCACTCTTTCACAAAAAAAAAGCCGCTTGATCGGACAAGCAGCTCGCTAATTAGTCATTTCATACGTGCGCAGGCGCTCCCATTCCTCACGAAGCATCCCCATTTTAATGGAATCATAGTATTCACCTTCAACGATGCGTGCTTTTCGAATCCGGCCTTCTTCCACCATGCCAATTTTCCTCGCAAGATTCATCATCCTCACGTTCCCTGACCAAGTGGAAATTCCTAAACGGACAATATTCATATGCTCAAAAAGATAATCGGTCCAAAGCTGAAAAGCCTCTGTTCCATATCCACCAGACCAGTAAGAAGAATCAAAAATAACGATGCCACTTTCCACCCAGTTCGTCACTTGATCTTCCCAATAACGACTGACGATCCCAATCAATTGCTGATCAGCTTCAATGACCATAATTGAACGGGCTTGATCCGTCTCACTTTCTTGCAAACGCATGCGAAATCCTTCTAAAAACTCATCAGGAGTTTTGTTTTTCAACTTATAATACGGCCCGTTCCATTTATGATGTTCTTGATCATCTGCTTCGTAATTCCAATAGTACATCTTGCGAACATCACGCTCCGTTAGGTCTCGAAGCGCTACTTTTTGCCCTTCTATTCTCAGCCTGTACTGTGTCATTTCATTCTCCCCTTCAACTGACCGAAAATTCAAACTTATTATACCATATCTTTCACAATGATCAGTTGATGATTTTGACCTATTTAAACAAGATTTATGTTTGAAACAACACGCCTCGTACAGCTTGAATATAACGCTCAGCAGACCGTTGAACAGCCTGATTTGCTTCCTCTTCCACAATACGATGAAAGGCATTATACAACCGGTTAAAACGAAGAGGTCGTACTTTTCCTTGTATCTCTTCTACTTTCTCAGGAGGAAGCGGAATTAGGTTCGGATAGCTGTACATAAAGCTTACCCATTTGCGGTCTGCTACAACTTGAATGACGTCACCAGTCAAAAGTACTCCACGTCCCTGATCTCCCCGCTCCCAATGAAGAACGGCTGCCCCTTTAAAATGGCCACCTAGACGATGCAGAGTCAGGCCTTCTGTCAACGTAAGCTTCTCCCCTGACCAGTAGATAATATGATCACTTGGTCGCATGACCCATTCCTTATCGTCTTCATGAATGTAGATCGGCACATTGAACGCTTCCGCCCATTCTACCTGTGTTGAATAATAATGAGGATGTGAGAGTGCAATCGCATCAAGTCCTCCTCGTTCCTTTATTTCTTCCATTGTTTTTTCATCCAGGTACGTAATACAATCCCATAACACGTTGTAGCCCTGGTGCTGAATAAGGTAAGCCGTTTGCCCAATCGCAAATTCCGGAACCGTTTTAATACTATGTAGAAACTCTTCCTCTTGAATCCATTCATTGTGAAACGATTGTTGCTGCATTTTTTCTAATGTTGTCCACGTCTGACCACTTGGACGAACGTATTGTCTTTCCTCTAAACATATTGGACAGCTCTTTGGTTTTTGTGACTGTTTTTCATATTGCACACCGCACGTTTCACAAATGTAATGATTCATATTCTCCATTCCTTCCTTGTTATCTCTTCTTCTACTATACAATTCCCTCCCATTTCCTTCTTCTCCCAAAAGACTGACTTTTCCTACAACTTTTGACCGATAAAGGAATGTAAATGCTCTCTGATTTTTATAAAAATCTCCTGATAAAAAGCTGAATCATGAGGAACAAACGCTTCTGTTCCAACCTGCTTTGCTAAACTGCGTCGAAAACCGGAACTGTCTTCTACGTAGCCCGCAATATGAATAGAGGTGTACGTTCCGCTCCATAATCCTTCTGCGTCCTCTAATCGAACTCTTGCCATTCCTGCTACCTCTTCCCGTTGAAGTACGTATTGATCGATGCTACATTTATTCACACCCAAAAATGTATGGGCAAGCTCCTTATCAATTAACGCTCCTCTCGTTACGCAATATTTTAACGTACCGAGAGATATTAGTTCCTCTAGTGTAACCTCGATTCCAATTTCTTCTTTCACCTCTCGCACACCATCCGCAACTGTTTCGTCCGCTAGCAAATGACCGGCAGCGGTAATATCAAAAAGGTTCGGATAATCTTTTTTCTGTGCGCTACGGAGCTGAAAATGTATGTATATCTGCTCGTTCATTATTTCGACGAACCAGCAGTGAAAAGCCTCGTGCCAATACCCTTTTTCATGTACCTCAGCTCTTGTTTTTACACCAATCGGACGCTCATTCTCATCAAAAATGCGGACAAATTCTGTTTCCATTTCGACTCTCCTCCTCTTCCCCTTCTATCATACCGAATTTATGTACGGAAAGGGACAGACGTAACGCTGTTAACCATATTTTTTCTGGTGCTCTTTCTTTTTCATCAAATAGTCTTCATCCTCACGTACTACTTTCCATTTCTCTTCGAAAATAGCCGCTGATTTTGCTTTTTCTTCATCATGCTGACGTTCCTTTTGGTTGCCACTTTCGTCGTATTTTCTTCCTCCTTTATAGTTGGTATATCTCCTTGCACGCGTGTACCCCATCTGCAGAAATTTTCTGGCCATGTCCATTCCAACAAAATCATCCGCTTTTTTGTACGCTAAAAATAGCTCATAAATTTTCTCAGAGGATTCTTGTGCTTCTTTTGGCGTCTTGAATTTCCAGTAGGGTAAAATCTCTTTTTTGTAAGGTTCTACGAGTAAAACTCCTTGTTCACCTCTTCCAACCCGATATTTTTCGGGATTTTTCCGGAAATTTATTTCATCAAAATTTAACGAGTAATCGAATGCCATTTCCGCTCCTCCTTTATCATTTTTATTGCATGTTTATATGCATACCTACCCTTTTCTATCAAGGGTTAGACACTTCCTAAAAAGGAAGGAACAAGGAGCTTCATTTTTGGGATTTATTTACTTTTAATGTAAATATAAGTTTTTTATTCAAAATGAAGAATTTTACGAATTTAATTTGTAAGCGCATACTCGCTTGAAACCTGTGAAAATCATGTTTAAGGTATATAGACAGAAGGTATAGTAAAAGGAGATTTGCACATATTACTACATATGCATTATCAAATTTTTATGATGATTTTAACGTATGTGCAATACTTTCAACCTGACAATAATTTTGTATAGTCTTGCGTAAATATACAGCAAGAAAAAAAGTTAGAGACAGGAGGGAAAGCGAAAAAAACGTTGGGTATTGGTTTTAACTTGAAGGAGGAACAATACATTTATGGGTGGAAAATTTAAAAAGACGATATCATTATTAGATCTTACCCTTATAGGTCTTGGGGCAATCTTTGGATCTGCATGGCTGTTCGCTGTCAGTAACGTAGCGTCACAGGCAGGTCCAGCAGGGAGCTTCTCATGGATCATTGGTGGGGTCATTATCCTACTAATCGGTCTCGTATACGCTGAGCTTGGGGCGGCACTACCACGAACAGGTGGAATTATCCGCTATCCCGTTTATTCACACGGACCGCTAGTCGGCTATATGATTTCTTTTATTACGATCGTGGCTTACACAAGCTTAATCTCAATCGAGGTAACGGCTGTACGTCAGTACGTAGACTACTGGGCAGGCGGTGTCCTGACAAAGGCTAACTCAGACTCGCCTACCATTCTAGGATGGCTTCTACAATTTGTTTTATTAGTAGCCTTTTTCTTACTGAACTACTGGAGTGTAAAAGCATTCGCAAAATCTAATATCATTATCTCGATTTTTAAATACGTTGTTCCAGTAACAATCATTGTTGTACTAGCTTTCCACTTCAAATCAGGAAACTTTACAGTGCAAGGATTTGCACCATTTGGATTTGATGGAATACAAGGTGCAATTTCAACAGGCGGAGTCATGTTCGCATATTTAGGTCTACACCCGATCGTTTCGGTCGCGAGTGAGGTTAAAAATCCACAGCGAAACATTCCAATCGCACTAGTGCTTTGTATTATTCTTGCAGCCGTTATTTACACAGCTCTTCAAGTCTTATTTATCGGCGCGATTCCGACAGATATGATTTCAAGCGGTGGATGGACATCTATTCAAGACAAGTTCTCTCTTCCGTTTAAAGACATCGCGGTTGTTTTAGGATTAGGCTGGGTTGCGTCACTTGTTGTGTTTGATGCGATCTTATCACCAGGTGGTAACGGAAATATCTTCATGAATACAACAGCTCGTCTTGTGTATGCATGGTCTCGAAACGGCACGTTATTCAAAACGTTTTCTAAAGTTGATAAAGCAACAGGTATTCCACGTTCGTCACTGTGGTTGTCACTTGGTTTATCTATTTTCTGGACACTGCCATTCCCTTCTTGGAATGCACTAGTTAACGTATGTTCTGTAGCATTAATTCTTTCTTATGCGATTGCTCCTGTTTCGGCAGCAACATTCTCTGTTAATGCCAAAGGATTAGAGAAGCCATTTAAATTAAAAGGCATGAACATCATTGCCCCTATTTCATTTATTTTTGCTTCATTTATCGTATATTGGTCTGGATGGAAAACAATTTCTTGGTTACTTGGATCTCAGCTGATCATGTTTGTTGTTTACTTAATCTTTGCGAAATACGTTCCAACAGACAAAGTAAAATTACCGCAACAGCTTAAATCTTCTTGGTGGCTTGTTGGGTACTACATCGTAATGCTGATCATTTCGTACATCGGTTCATTCGGTGGAGGTAAAGGTCTCATCGATACACCAGTTGATTTAATCATTATTGCCATTGTTTCCCTCGCTATTTTCTTCTGGGCGAAGTATAGTGGGTTACCAAAAGCAATGATTGATAACGATGATGAATCACCTGAAGAACACGCTGAGCATGAAAAAGCAGAAGAAAAACCTGCGCACTAAGACAAAAGGCGATCCCCTCAAAAAGGATCGCCTTTTTCTTTCTACATATATAGTTTACATAACAATATTATTGTTTCTATATAATCAGAAATTAAAAATGTATGGTATAGTTAACAAACTACGTGGAGGTGTTTGTATGAAAGAAATAACCGTTTATCACTATGAGGCATTTAGTGACGTTCCCCATAAAGGAAACCCTGCTGGCGTTGTTTTCGGCGGAGAGTCATTAACAGATGAAGATATGCAGCGTATTGCGCGACAAGTGGGATTCAACGAAACGTCGTTCCCTGTCCCTTCTGCTGTCGCTGACGTTCGCATCCGCTATTTTACCCCTGGACACGAAATGGATTTGTGTGGCCATGCGACGGTTGCCACCATTTTTGCTCTTCGCACACATGGTCTTCTTCCTGCGAAAGAAGCATACACGATCGAGACGAAAGCTGGAATTCTCCCCGTTCGTGTGACTGAAGTCGATAATCGGCTGTACATAACGCTTCAACAAGCAACACCGCAATTTCGCCATTTTCACGGTGATCGAGGTGCCTTAGCATTAGCGATGAACCTAACGGAAGATGATCTTGACCTCACTCTTCCTATTATGTACGGAAGCACAGGCATTTGGACACTATTAGTTCCCATTAAAACGCTAGCATCCTTTTCACAAATGAAGCCATACAATGACCGCTTTCCTTCTATATTAAAAGAAATGCCAAACGCATCTCTTCATCCTTTTTGTTTGGAAACAGTGAATGGAGATGCGCATATGCATGCGAGACACTTTTCTTCTCCCTTTTCTGGCACGACTGAAGACCCTGTAACAGGGACCGCATCAGGCGTGATGGGTGCGTATTATCAGCGATATATTCAACAAACAGAAGATGCCGTTCAGCTCGTGATCGAACAAGGGTCAGAAATGAATCGAGACGGACGTGTTCATATTTCGATTAGTCCTCACCAAGAAGTTGAAATGAGTGGCAACGCTGTATTTGTGAAGAAATGGACCATTTCTCTTTAACAAAATCCTTTAATCCAAATTTCTTATGACTAATCATAAGGAAGACAATCTATGTCATCCGCTCCTTTTGTACTATGATATTAATTGGAAGATAATAGTAAGGAGGAGAACGAAGTGAAAGCAATGATGGTACAGGAGCTAGGTGGACCAGAAGTATTAAAATACGTCGAAACAGCACTTCCTACTTGCGGCGATGACGAAGTACTTATGAAAGTAGAAATGACAAGCGTAAATTTCGCGGACGTAAAAGCTCGGTACGGGAAAAAAGGAAATGCAAATCTTCCCTTTATTCCCGGTCTCGATGGGGTTGGAACGGTTGTGGAAGTCGGAAGAAACGTAGCGAATGTAACGGTTGGAGAGCGCGTTGTCGCATTTCCGAGCAGTGGCAGCTATGCTGAATACGCTGTGGCTAATCAAAATCTTACATTTCCACTACCGGAAGGCATTGATTTGGAACAAGCGGCCGCCTGTCCGGTCGTCGGTATGTTATCGTATATGCTCGTTCATAAGATTGCCCGCGTTCAACAAGGGGAAGTTGTTCTCGTTCACGCAGCCGCTGGAGGAGTAGGAACAACGCTCATTCAGCTGTTAAAAGCGGCTGGTGCTGGTACTATTATAGGTACAGTAGGAACTTCAAATAAGAAGGCAATCGCTCTAGAAGCAGGTGCTGATTATGCCATTAATTACGAGGAAGAATCCTTTATGGACCACGTACATACGCTTACAAATGGACAAGGAGTAGACGTTGTCTTTGACTCCATCTCAGGGGTCGTAGCGGAAAAGAGCTTAGAATGTTTGCAGGATTATGGTCGTCTTGTGCATTTTGGGAATTCAAGCGGAGAGACTGGATCATTCATGACGAAGCAGCTGCATGCGAGCTGCCGCTCCGTTCTTGGCTTTAGCTTAGGCACGACTAGAAAGAAAAAGCCTCACCTTCTACAAGAACCTGCGGCTCAGCTATTTGAAGCTCTTCGTTTAGGTACACTGACTATCAACATTGGAAACGTCTTTTCTCTTGACGAGGCGGCCCTTGCTCACGAATGGCTTGAGAGTAGAAAAAGCACAGGAAAGATCTTGCTGCGCGTCTCACAATAGTGTTTCAAGCGTATACAAACGGTGGTTTCGCACATCCAAAATCGCTAAAAAGTAGCTAGAGCGCTCTGGATTGTATTTATAAAAGTACAAATCACCTACTTGATATTGAATGGGATGCTTCGGGAAAATTTTATTTTTCGCATGCCCTTTTTCTTTTGCATCCTTTGAAAATTCCTCAATTTTCTCTTGCAACAACTGCATCGTATTCGCATCAATCGTTTTCCAAACACCTTGATAGCGAATGGTTTCAAACTGTTTGCGATTATAATCTAATACGACATAGGCTAGGGAACGACCGAGGAAGCTAGACGTTTTTTCAAAGATTACCTGTGACTTGGATGGGTTTGGGGTGGAAAATCCCCAATTCTCCTTCCATACCGCATACTGATTGTTAAACGTTGCATTCAATTGATACGCACCCATCGTTAAGATCATTGCGACGATCGAAAAAGTTAAAATTCGTTTCAGCATCTGGTATGTTCCTTTCAAAAAAAGTTTCTTCCTTTCCTCTTTGTATACATTCCTCTTTGGATGAATGGAATCCTGCATACGGACAATGATTTCCCTAGCCTTTCCATCAACAACCTATTTTATAACAAAAAAGAAGCGGTGCCATTGTAACGGGTTCTCTTCAGGGGGAGTTTTATTAAAAAAGCATATTAAATCTCCAGTAATTCGGCACAGAAAATTACAGAAAAAAAGTTTATTTTCATCAAAAAAGAGCATCAATTTCGATGCTCTTTTTAACGCTTTAAATTTTCTATCTTGTAAACGAAAGTGAATACTGTTTAATAAGATTTTTAATAAAAGGGTTCAGTTCTTCTGGTAACTCGTTTGCTTCGAAAAACTTCGCTTCAATTGTTTCTTTACCGTCTGCCTTTAGATTTCCACCCTTAATTTCTTTTGAAACATAAGCTATTGTAACTGGGTAAAATTCATCGCCATTTGGTAATTTAACATAATGATGTTTACCAGAAAAAAACACCAACTAAATCAAGTTTGCCAACCTCAATTCCCGTCTCTTCTAAAACTTCTCTTCTACCTGCTTCCTCGGTTGACTCTCCTAATTCTATAAACCCCCCCGGAACTCCCCATAGTCCATCTCTTCGTTTTTGTAATAAAAATTCGCCCGTTTCATTAATTACAGCTACGGCTACTCCAACTAATATTAATGGTTGATTACCAACAATATTCCGTAAATCCTCGATGTAACCCATACTACCTCCAGAAATAACATTTTTTAACTTCTAAAAACAATTTCGACAAATCCAACTAAATTTCCTTCTTCTCCCAAAACAAAAGTTAACAGAGCCTTAGCCACAACCGAATTATATCTACCTCTTCGATATTTAGTAGCAAATTGCTTGTCCGACAATTGCGGATAATCTTTTACCCTGTTATTAAGTTCTTCAGAGGTAATTGGGATTTCCACTTCAATAATGGCATCCTCAATGGTTGCCAGCCTTTTTAAGTTACTACTCAACCACCGCTTCCTCCTTTTCCTCCATTTCCAATAGCTTAAGGAGTTTTTTATTATTCCTTTTCTGTAATGCCCAAGAACGGAAATTTTCATCTTCCTGAATGAAGCTAAGATAATACTCAATTACCTCAGTTTCGCTGTAATTTATATACTCCGAATATGCCTTCACCAAATCGACCAATCTTTCTGGTACTTCCCAGTCTACCTTTTTTAGTTTTTTATCCTTTGGTTTCATAAATCGCATTTTAAGTGCTCCTTTTGTTCTAAAAAATAGCAACTTTTACAGTATACATTTTAGACAACAAAATCGCACCATAATCATCACAAACATAAATCATTGTGCAGTAATTTTTAAATGCTAAAAATACTGAGGTTTTTCAAGTTATCTACTTACAAATGGCTCTAAATCAATAAAAATAAACCATTCCGCTTATGCGAAATGGTCTGGGATTTTTACTATTATTTTAGGTAAAACTCCCCTAGAAGGGAACCCGTTAGTGCCATTGCTCCGCTTCTTTTTCACTTTATAATGATTGCAGTGCTTCCGCAATCATTGTATCACCGGCTACTAAATCAAACGAGCGATTAAATGTACGATCTGCAGCCAATGACATAAGAACTGTTTGCGCAACGTCGGCACGAGGGATCGACCCACGCTCTAAATCCTCTGCGATACGCACTTTGCCCGTTCCAGGCTCATTTAACAAGCCTCCCGGTCGAACGATGGTATATGTAAGTCCGCTTGTTTCTAAAAGACGATCTGCATAATGTTTGGCAACATAGTAAGGTTTTAAGCTTTCATTCCAATTGGTACGGTTATGGGCCTGAAGGGCACTAACCATTACAAATCGTTTAATACCGGCCTGCTCGGCTGCCTCGATCGTTTTAACCGCTCCATCTAAATCAACTAATAGCGTTTTGTCGGACCCTGTGCTTCCGCCTGAACCCGCCGTGAAGACAATGGCATCACAGCCCTTTGCTGCCTCTGCGATTTCTTCTACCGTTCCTTCTAGACTTGCAACAACTGCTTCGATCCCTGACTTTTCTAAGATGTTTGCCTGCTCTTCTTTACGTACGAGAGCACGTACCGTATGAGCGCTGCTATCTTTCAATAAATGAACAAGATGCTGCCCAATTTGTCCATTTGCTCCTACAACCAATACTTTCATGATGTTAGTCCCCTTCCTTCTAGAGATTTGTAGCCATTATGTCAAAAATATTTATTCACTTCAACTATTCTGATTGGCTCATCTTCTCTAGTATGGAAGGTTTTATGTGTTTTATGTATGGAGCAAACAAGCGTAAACGTAAAGATTCAAAACACGAGAAACAGCACTTCTTTCGGGTTAAGAGAGTTTACTTATTGGCGTAAAATGTGTAAACCTTAGAGAGATTATCGTACATTCCATTCCATCCTTTCCATTCTCTATATTCATCAGGAGCGTGTGTATCTGAAAGTAATACATCTAATCCCTGTCCACTTCCAATACGCTATTTCTTCACAACAAGAAACCTCATAAACTAAGACAAAACGAAAAACCAAATCATGATTCGATTTGGTTTTTAATTGTTACTGTCTATGGCTGTGGGTACACGGTCCACGCCAGCCCAAACATGATAAAGATGAAAAGAAAGATCGAACTATTAATGCCAATTCCCCACCATGCATATAGTCTAGAGCGTTCTTTTGTGAAGAGCCCAAGCACGCCGAGAAGAAGACCGATAAAAGGTAGACTAGTCACAAAAAAGTTTGGAACGTTCGCGTCCTGTAGTAACAAGCCAATATTTATCATAGCAAGCGCTAGGAGTCCGCATAAAAATGACAGAAGCCCTGTGAACGTTTGTAAGCTTCTCGAAGGTTTGCTCTTCTTTTTTCCTGCATTCAGTTCCATAATTTCACTTCACCTACCTTAATAGCTCGTATTGCTTTTATTGACTCTAATTTTCGAATAGCAGGCGTAGGACCTGTTACGACTGCTCCATATAGTTGGACACCGTGCTTTTTCACGTAGGATAATCGTTGCTTAAAATCCAAAGCCTTCACATCTGAAATCATCATTGCTGTTTCTTCGTGCTTAGATAAAAACTGCAGCATGCTCATAAAAGTTTTCGCCTGCTCAGCAGGTGTTCCGCGATAAGGCGACCAATTTTCACTATCAACACGAGCCGGATACCCAATTGGTGTAACCGTTTGACCTTCAGCATTCTCCTGCCCTGCTTCTAAACCTGTATCAACAGCGACCCAACGAAGCTCTACGTCTTCTGGTAAAAGCTTTTCAAGCTCTTCACGATTCATGACGGTTGAAAAGGAAAGATAAGCTTCTGTCATCGTTCCATCGGGTAATCCCTTCAACTTCATAGACTCATCTGTACTTGAAAAAGGAACCATAT
Source organism: Priestia koreensis (assembly GCF_022646885.1). GTDB lineage: Bacteria > Bacillota > Bacilli > Bacillales > Bacillaceae_H > Bacillus_AG > Bacillus_AG koreensis_A. The sequence goes on from NZ_CP061868.1 coordinate 2,316,908, forward strand.
AACCGCCACCAGGATGAACGATCCAGAGATCCTCTTTTGATGGCCATTTTGGTAAAGTGCGCTCTAGCATGACATTTTTCTTTACCTCAGTAGCACGACTAAAATTAAAATGGACGCTGTAATCGCCTAATCGGTAATTTTCATTTCCAATTTTTTTATAGATTTCAGGCATAAACTGAATGGAAAACAACCCAATCTTATGATCAATTCCTACTTCTTCAATCCCTATATTCGGTTGAGTGACATAGATCGTATTCGTCATCACATCGGAAAGAGTCATCGCTTTTCCACCTATCGCATAGTACACGTACGTGCTAAGGGTTAATATAGGCAAAATAGCAAGCAAAATCGTCAGGCTAATAAGGATATTTGTTGTTCTTGCCGTATTTCGTCCGGTCTTAATAATCTGAGTTTGACTCTCTTCTGACAAAGTATGCTTCTCATTAAATGCTTTTGTTGAATCTTTTATATACTGTTGATAAAGCTCCTCTTCATTTTTTTGCTTATCATCGTCTTTCATGCCGTGCCATCCTTTCTTTTACTCGTTTCATTACCTTTTTTCTCCCTCTCAAGAGATCACTTTTTAGCGTATTTAACTTCATATCTAGTACGTCTGCAGCTTCTTGATAAGACAGTTGATGTAAATCACACAACAATAAGACGTTCTTTTCTTTTTCTCGAAGCGAATGAATATCTTCTAGTAAAAGTTGAAAGCTCTCCTGCTCGAGCATTTCTGTTTCAGGCGTTTGCAGTGAGTGAATCATCATATCTTCTACATCCTCGCTTATAACGAGACGTTTGTGCTTACGCTTGTAATCAATAAATGCTCGGTAGCTTACTTTAAAAAGCCATGCCTTAATATTTCGTATTTCATAGTCTTCCATCTGCAAATAAGCCCGGTAAAAAGCTTCCTGAACCAAATCTTCAGCCGTATAATGATCCTTTGAAAGGGAAAACAAATAGCGATATAAATCGTTCACATATAGCCGATATACGTCATCAAGCTCCACTTTTTTTCCCCCTTCATTGACATCCACGTTTGATCATATCAAAAAGTTGCAAATTTATGGAAAAATGTGATAAAAAAACAAAAAAAAAGAAGCAGCCAAAGGGATTGGCTACTTCTCATCTTCATTCACGCGTTAGCTTACATGCTTTCCGACATGAATAATTTCACTTAAGTTGTTCATATAAATGATCTGCTCTCCGAACGAACGGTTGCGCAATGATTGCGTATGAGGCGGTCTCATACCAATCACATAACATGTGACACCCATTAAGTAGAAGGATTTCATAAACTCAGCAAATGCATGAATTCCTTCGGATGTTAATTCCGCTAGTCCTCCAAAATCAAACAGAAGGGTTGTATAATGTCCATCGTACACACATTCTTGCAGTGCGCGCGTGTTTTCATCCACTAGCTGGCGATCAAGATCACCGAACAGAGGTACAAGACCTACGCTTGGTGACAGCTTGATGAACGACGCTGACAGCTGTTTAATACGCTTTAACGAGTCTTCTAGCTGTTCTTTCTGCTGAAGCAATTCAAAGTCCGTTTCCGCTAAACGTTTCCTGTGACGTTGTACAAGGGTTGTTAATTCTTGAATTCGCTCATCTTGCTGGATGCACACTAAGTGTCCAATATCATTATCCCATTGAATATGGCATTCAAATAAGGAATATGGAGAGCTGTTCGTTTTCAATACAATTTCTACTTTTTGAATTGCTTGTCCACGATGTTGAATCAGCGTATGCTTCTCATGTGGTTGATCAACAGATAATTCCGCCGAATCTGACGCGCGTGTCGCAAGAAATTTTTTCGCTTTGTCTTTACTGAATGTGTCGACCAAATCTAAGAAATTGGCGGCTGGTTGAAATACGTGTCCAGATTGTACAGACCATTCTAGAATATTAAAATCAGTGTCTACAAGAAAGTAAGGAACAGGAACATATTCAAGCATCGACATTCATTTCCACTCCCGATTTATAGCTGTTTAGCCAGCTATTTAATTCGTGAAGGTTGGGAATTAATAACGTTTCCTCAGAACAATGGGAGGTAAAATCTAACAATGGCAGTAATCGTCCGCCTACCATTACAACTGGTCTGTTCTCTAATTGATCCAACGTCTTCACGTATTCAGAAAGCCTTTCGACATGGTAAGGAATTGTGACCGACAGCCCTACAATGTCTGGTTTCCATTCTTTCGCCATTTCTTCCGCATAGCGTATAGGAAGATTTGCGCCCAAAAATCGTGTGTTCCAACCGTATTCTTCAAACAGCTGTGATACCATTTTTAAACCGATAAAATGCTCCTCTTGCTCCAAACAGAGAAACATCGCTTTTGGGGTCTCTTCCGATGTGTTACCTTGAATCTTTTTATGAAATCGATAACGAGATAATATATAATCACAAGTTGTAGTGGCTACATGCTCGTCCGCTACAGAAATCACATTGTTTTCCCATAAGTCACCTGTTATCTGCATGGCCTTGGTGATTAATGTTTCGTAAGTTTCTAAGCTGCTTTTGCCCTGTTGAATTTCCTCTAGGACAATTTCCCATGCACAGTCTTGATCGCCAGCAAGTAGGCAATCAACAAATTCTTTTACTCTTGCTGTCATTCGGTTCACCTCAATAAAATGGAAAGAACTCTTTCACCATAAATTGACCAAATCCGATCGCTCATTCTAAAGAGCTCTTGACTAATTCCGTTCGATGATTACCCGATTAGATGATCATTATAAAACGAAAACGAGAAAGGGTGTTCCGCTTTCTCGTTCTTAGATGCTCAATTCATTTGAAGTTCAAATCTTATTATTCTTACTTCACCTTATCACATATAGAGCCCTTTCACAACAAAGGAATGATCAAAACTCTTCATAAAAAAGCAAAAAGACGTATTTTTTCCTATTTTTCCACGCAGCCTTTTCTTTTTCGACAACATCCCCTATTTTTTCACATTTTTCTCCTATTAGATTTCTAAAAAGCGAACACATCGGGTAGTTTAAAAAATTGAGGATAAAGGGTACATCTTAACCATCTTACTTAAAATGAAAAATACATAGTGTAATGAATAACTCTTCTTTACACATGATTAGAAGCGGAGGAAAAAAAGATGGGCTATTATGTAAATGTCGAAGAAAACGTAAATGTATTTGTTGAGGATATTGGGCAAGGAAAGCCGGTCGTCTTTATTCACGGTTGGCCACTTAGTCATAAAATGTATGAATATCAGTTCAATGCACTGCCTGCCTATGGCTATCGTTGTATTGGTATTGACCTGAGAGGGTTTGGAAAATCCGATCGTCCGTTTGATGATTATTCATACGATCGAATGGCAGATGATATTCGAGCAGTAGTCGATGCGCTTAGCCTCGAAAACTTTGCGTTAGTTGGCTTCTCTATGGGCGGTCCGATTTGCATCCGTTATATGACAAGACACCAAGGTCATCAAGCAAACAAGCTTGTACTGCTAGGAGCAGCCGCACCGTCCTTCACACAGCGCGAAAACTATCCGTATGGTTCAACGAAAGAAGAAGTTGATACGCTTATTCATGGTATGTATCGCGATCGTCCGAAAACGTTATCGGAATTCGGCACACAGTTTTTCGAAAGCAACGTCAGCGAACCATTTAAAGAATGGTTTACAGGATTAAACCTAGAAGCCTCTGGACACGGAACGATTCGAGCGCTTGAAGCCCTGCGCGATGAAGATTTGCGAGGTGAGCTAGCAGATATCCAAGCAAAAACATATATTTTCCATGGCAAAAAGGATCAAATTTGTCCATTCGAATTTGCGACGATCATGCATGATCATATTCCAAATTCCCAGCTCATTCCTTTTGAAGAAAGCGGTCACGGATTGTTCTACGATGAATTAGAATATTTTAATACAAAATTAGTGGAAGTACTGCTAGTTGATTAAGAAAAAAAGAGCTGAAGAGCTCTTTTTTTCGTATGTCTTTTTTCTTTTTCTTCATATTAATAAGGAAGGACATTCTCTTTTTTGATTTGGCCTTCGTATACTACTGTATCAATTAGTTGAAGGAGACCGTTATGACATCATCACGCCTTAAAAAATACGCGCAGCAAGCAGCGGAGATTCTCGGTACCCCTCCCCGTCCTGATCACCGAATAAGCGGATGGAGTTCAATCCATATTCAGCGAGCTTCCAATTGGGTAGGACGCAATCATGTTATTCAAGCAATGATTGCCAAACAATTACACATAAAAAAATAACCCTCATAGCGGGTTATTTGGCCATTCGATATTGTAAGTATTTTTTCACGATTACGCTATCTTTTGTAATATGAACTTGTGATTTTAACTGATGGGGATTGGAAACAGGTCCTTCTAGTACTTCAGCAGCTTTTGAAGACCACTTTTTAATTTGCTCGCGTTTCTCCTGATCATTATGCTGATTCATTACCCTCACCTCTTTTTCTTTATTGTAAAAGGTTTCCTACATTTTTTCAATCTTTATTGCGACAGATCACGTAAAAATTGAAGGACGTTTGCTCGTTCAAAGTACTTAATAGCCAATGATAACAAGCCTGATACAACAAACATGTCATACTCGTCGAATACAGATAGATGGCTTGACAGCACAATCGCGTACTCTTGTCCTTCATATGTTTTAACGGCCAATAAAAAGTTACGCTTGTAAAGCTGATCGGAGTTATCCTTATTAATCGGAACTGCTTCATGGCTCTCTTTTGCGAGCGGGTACGACTTTTTCACCACTCGCGGGACATGAGACTGTTCAAACTCTTCCTTTGTTACTACCTCGTACTCAAACATCATTCCCAGCTGTTGTTCGTAGTAATCCTGGATCTTCTCTGTCATCAGCTGAAGTGCTTCCTTTACGTCCGTCATATGCTGTACCTCTCGAATAAACTGCACTTCTTCTTTATCCGTCGCAAACTTTGATAGAAGTGCTGTTTTTGAAGTAGTCACATTAAGCACTTCAATCACATGCTTTTCTTTTTCTTCAATTTCAAACTCAAATTGAAAAAACTTTAGGCGCTTTAAACGACTGAAAGCAACCGGAAAAAGAAGAAACAAAAACAACCACACGAGCAGATAGAAAATATGCTCAAAAATAATCTGAACACGAGGATTTTCCACGATCGGACGAACGACTAGATCTGTAATCGTCGATCCTGAAACGGGTGAAGAGGAAGATGCAGGAGATACGGTCGCTAGCTGCCAAACGGCGGAGGCTACAATGAGAAAAAAAACGATGCTATAGACGGTCAAAACAGCAATCCGCAGCCAGTCCTTTTGCGTTGGATACTCAGACCCCATGATCTCTCCCTCCTTTTCTTCGTACTTACCTTTGTTCTCTCCTAAAATAAACTTCTACTCATTCCTGCCCAATCCCTGCCTACAAAGGTAGAAAAGGCGTTGCTCTTTTTACCGATAACGAAGCAGGTAGAAACAAAATTCGTTTTGATGGTCTCATTCCTTATTAGAGCAATAATTAAAAAAGACCTTGGATATTCAAGGCCTTTTAAGGTCGGATCTCGTTACGATGTTCATCCAATAGATAGAGGTTGGCGAACTGATAATTCTCCACTCCGCTAGGCAGCCTTTTGACAATGAAGAAATAATCTTTTCTCGGGACTGCTACTGTAAAAGTGAAGGAGTCGTTTACTAATTCAGCTCGTACAGAATCTATTTTATTAGTTGGATCTTTTCCAACAATGATTCCATACCTACCTTTGTTCGTATTTACTCCGTAGTACTCGGAATAGTAGTCTTCATCGTTTTCCCCATAATGCGTAGTGCGAATTTGCAAGTTTTTATTTGGACCTTCTTTTAAGATCGCAATTCCCGATTCTCCTGTGCGACTCTTAAAATACGCTACGTACGTATTCGACTTTCCTAAACGTTGAATTTTCATTATAACGGGATGGACTTCACCTGCACGTGTTTGCCACTGATCTACATATTTCTTTATATCCTTCTCATTGTTTGAAATGGGGTATTCTTCGTTCACTTTAAAAATATGAATGGCTTTTGCCGTATACCCAGCCCCCATGACGCCAGCTAAAATAAAGAGAACAACCATTATTTTTCGCACTCGATGGAACCTCCTCAAAATCTGATGTTCATTTCCCCATTACGATAAATGAAATTGATGACATACTGTTTTTAGTCGTGTACATCTAAAACCTAAACAACCATTTTCAGCATGATCTTATTTAAGACTTTTTCATTTTAGTTCAAGGACGTGTGTAACGTGCGAAGCGACAGATGTTTTCACAAATCCTTTTGAACGATAAAATTCATCTCCAATCTGTGTATCCGTAAACAAAACGAGTTGCGTATAGGATGTAGTAGCATGTGCGATTAATGCCTCTAGCAGTTCCCCACCCATTCCTTTGCGACGTTGAGAACGCGCCACATAAAACCTCCTTAGTCTGCCAACACTTTGCTGATCGGTTCGGTTTATCCCACCGATCGCAAGTAAACGTCCTTCTTCATTATATACACCCATCAACACTTCTCCTTGCTCGTGAAAGCAGTTTACACCTTGTTCATAGTCATCCCATAACCTCTGTAAAAATCGAAAGCCATCTTCTTTACTTTCTTTTAGGAGAGGCTGCAACTCTTCATTATTTAATTGTGTGATACGTTTACAACTACTCATGCTGACTTCTCTTATTCATTCGAAATGAACGAACGACAAAAAGAATACACGTACCAAAAATTATTACAAGAACAAGTGGTAGTTCCCAACTGCCGAGTCCTACATTTCGTCCAAACGCAAGCTGAATGCTTTGCCAGCTAAAGTAAGCAAACAGACCGATGATTTCAAATTTGATCACCACCATCATTAGTCGGGCATTTTGATACTGCGCTTTTGCCGTGGCCTCTGTAATTGGAACAAGATAGTTATACGCGTGAGGAAAGCGATCTGTAATGGTTAAACCGATTAAAAGGACGCTTCCAATCCCAGGTAACGTCCACACCGTGCCCTTTCCACCCCATCCGTCTGCTTCTCCTTGAAAATTAAAGTGGGTCGGAATGCGATCAGGAAGTACAGGCCATTGAATGCTAATGTATACAATCATTGTAAGCAACAGCACGAATGACACAATGGTCAAAACATATTCCACGGGCGTTCTTGGAATGTGTAAAACTGGACGAGTTTCGTTAAACATTTTTCTTCATCTCACTTTTCACCTGATAATTGTTTCTCTACATGTGTTTGATACGCAGCATCTGTTAATAAGCGATATTCAAATGCTTCGATGGATTTCTGTAGCTTTTCTTGCTGTGAGGGGGTAAGATCTTTTAGAAAAATAGCAATCGCTGTTTTCTCGCCGTCTTTAGAGGTCGCATACAGTGCATCTGTTAAAACATAAGCAGTTGAACCTCCTTTAGCACCAAAGCGCTGAAAATCCTGCTGAATTTGTGGTGATTTCATCGGCCATTCTAACAAAGGATCTAAATACTGATGGACCTTCGGTGATAGCTCCCGATTATTTAATCGATTCATGAGCTGCACGTAATCATGAGTCGTACCCGTTGTAAATCGATCGCTAAACATTCGATCAAAGTCTCTGTCATACCAGTTTTTAATATTTACTTTTTGTTTATATTCACCGTTCACATCCTCTTTTAGCTTTTGGTGAACGGTTAGCGCATACTCATTCCACTCCTTTTGTGAAAGCTTATGAACCTTTTTCTTTGCTTCTTCCTTATTTTTCTTTGTTATATTCCCTTTCATCACTTCGTACGGTATGAACGGTGATCCACCAAAGGAATAGACCGGCGTGTGATCGTTCAGATGCAACCTGTTAAGCTGTTCATTAATTTCAGGTAAACCAAGTCGTTCTATTAAATATTCCGCATTAGCATTAGAGCTGAATTGAATCATGCCCTTTGCGATCTCTTCCATCGTTACTCGGTTACCTCTTACTTTGTTCTCTTCTTTCAATGAATTTTGCCATTGATAATGAGCATCACCGTCAAGGCCTATGTAATAAGCATTCAGCGTCTTTAACGCTACTTTTTCGTTCGGATTAATCATCCCCTTTGATACTTGTGTCGCATATTCAATGGCAATAATCATTTTTACTGCACTAGCAAGCGGAAAAGCTTCAAAACTGTTGTGCTCAAACGTACGTTCATTATGAATAAAAGCAATGGAGCTTTGAGCTGGGTGCTTTGTTAAAAATGATAAAAAATCATCTTCTTTTGGCTTTTGTTCATGTGCTGCTGAAAATCGAGAAATAAGAACGCTGACGATAAGTCCAAGGCAAATAATGATCAGAGCTACTTTCATTTTGTTCACTACTCCTTCCTCCCTTCTTTCTTTAATACGAATGGAAGATATAGTAAGTTTCATATTTGAACAGGAATTTTATATATTTAGTGCTACAAAAAGGAATTTTTATGTAAAAAAGCTATTCAATAGTTAGATAAATCCAACATTTCCACCAAAAAATTCGCGTGAAAGATACGGAAATGGTCGGTAGGATTGCAACTTATTTTTATGCTAGTATAATGGTATGTTATTAAGCGGAGTAGGGAGGATCTGTATGAAAAAAACAATTACAACATTGATGGCGACAATAGCTTTTGCGAGCATAGCCCTAATTGCTAACCCAGCAGATAGTATGGCAGCAAGCAGTCACCGTACATATACGTATTGGACCGCTACAGACTCAGCCTACGTAGGAGCTGTTCATAAAGGTTGGGAAACAAACGGAACGTACAAAGGCCCTTCTGTTGCCTCCTTATCAGAGGATATTGAGCATGGAATTGAGCTTTCTGGTTCAGTCTTAGCTTCACGCTTTACGATTGGAAAAGCATTAGGTTTTAGTGCGTCTGCCACATCCATTGATGAAGCGCACTGGTCTGTAAAAGTACCAAAAGGAAAAACATACACACTGCGCTACCGTGAAGTATATAAAAAATACAAATTTAAGCAAGTTCAGTATAAGGACGTAGGTGGGAAAAAATCACCCACGTCAAAAGCACCGAAATACGCCTATGCTGAAAAGTTTGATCACTACGAATATGGCTATACGGCCAAATAAAAAAAACGTCGAACACACTGTTCGACGTTTTTTATTTCTTCTTATCCACTAACGTTAGTTGATACAAAAAGGCGACATCCACTTTTTCCAAACGTTTCATCAGCTCTTTATGGTCAAGTAGATCAAGCGTTTGCAACGACGATCCGTGTTTATTTCCAGACCATACGGCAAGATAAGCGGGCTTATTTTTAGAAAGCGTAATTTTTGAAGATAGATCTTGGAACATAGAAGCTTTTACTGTTTCAGAACCGTTTCCGGTCACTAATCCACCTGGTGTCCCTAGTAAGAGTTGTAGATTACTCTCTCTGTTGACGACCCCAAACGAAATCAGTTCTTTTTTGAGATTTTTTGTCATTACATCATAGCTCTTTAAACTAGGGCTCTTTTTTCCTCTTTCCACCTTTACAACTTCAAATTCAATGTCTTCTCCTTTTTTAAGCCGTCCATTTAAGGTAAAATAACTAATTGTGCCTACCCCTGTTTTGGAGATCAGCTCTTGTTCCCTACTGCTTAGCTTTTCCGGTTGAACAGAAATAGAGCTTTGTGTTGAAGACGTCGATGAGCTGTTCGTGCTACACCCCGTTAGACTAAGAGCGATTACGAATAAGATAAACCACTTTTTTTTCATTTTTCCTCCTTTTCCTTTTGCGCATTTTTTGCCTTCTTTCGATCATCTAATGCCCAGTCCACTATAAATAGCAAAAAGGCACAGATCCACTCTATTCCGGTTGAGATTGTAATGCTTTCCATAAGCTGATCAATTGTATGCAGCGCAAGCCAGGTAAAGAACGTATCGACAAGTGCACGGAATAAAACCTGTCCTACAGCACTTGGCTGCACGGAGTTAAAGAGTGCTAAAATGGGTTTTGAAATGAGGTCTAGAACCATGCAGAGTAAAAAGGTATACACAGCGTATTTGAGTAACACAAACGATGACTCATAGGATACGTCTAGCAAACGGAAAATTCCTGCTAGCCCAAAATAGTAGACGAAAAGAGAAAATAGTAAGCCTCCTAAAACAATTACGCCTACGGATACCACAATAAAAATTTTCACGCCTATACTCATGTCACGAAAGGATTCTTTATCTGAGTTCACAAGATGTCCCCCTTCTTTTTTCATCTAAGTTGGTTGATTGTAATGAATACGACCTAACGGTACAAACATTTCTCTCTATTCTTTACAGCATATTCTTCTACTCTATGAAACGGGAACTTTAAATCTCACTATTTCAACCTATTTATCTAGCAATTTTACGCGTACGCCGTTTTTAAATACCATGACTCTCTTATTGAAGTAGCTTGTCCGCTTTCATTTCAGTTCAACGGCTTTTCTTGCTTTTTCACATTATGTACAGCCGCTACAAACCTCTTGGGCTCAAACGAACAAAGACAGCACGAGGGCTGTCAGTTCGTGATGCTCTCTTGATAGGTTTGCGTTCCTTTTGTTTTCTTTGCTTTATTCCAAGCATCAATCGCATCTTGCCTTGTTTTCCCTTTGTTTTGAGGATCTTGAAAAAAGTCGCGTGTGAACTGATTGTATTGGAACTGTGCGCCAATTTGGCGTTCATAGTCAGGAGACTTTTTTCGTTCCTCTTCCTCGTGCCACGCTGCAATTGCATCTTCATAGGTTTTTCCTACATTTTGTTTGAAATAGATTTGAATATAAGTAGAAAAATGAAAATGAGAGCCAATCACTTCTTTAAAGAAGGCACGTACGTCCTGACTACATCGGTGAGTGTTTGTAATAACCGTTTGCAGAGAGATGGGCTCGGGATTTTTTATGCCAGATTTACGTGACGTAAGCTTCGGAGCTGATTTTTTCCCTGTCTCTAAAAAAAGCGCAATTCGCTCGGTTAAATCTTCCTTTGAACCGGAAGCAGACATACCTGAGTCACGGCAAAATTCCTGAAGCTCCGTTTTCAGCCAGTAGTAGTCTAAAAACGTTTCTTTTGAGAGATTTCGTACTAAAGATGGTTTCATTTGATTGTCTCCTAAAAAATCAATATATTACCATTTTAGAACAGATATTCTTCTATTTCAAATAATTGACGCTATGCTTCCACACCTAATGCTCGCTGAAGACTCTTCATCTGGTCATTCGCATGCTGTAATCGCTCCCTCTCAAGAGCAAGTGTTTCTCGCTGACAGCGCAGTCCTTCTTTGCGCTCTGTGCACATTCTCTCTACTTCACAAGGTGCGGGCCCGCCTTTTATGGATCGCTTTTTAATAAATTCGAGCGGAGAAACAATCGTTCTCCATTCTTCCACTGAGAGGGGGACAGACAAAAGCTCCTTTATCTCGTCCTCCGTAAAATGATCCAGCCGTTTTCTCATCTGAGAAGCATAGGTTGCGACCCCACTCGCCATTTGATGTGCCGTTCGGAATGGAACGCCCTTCTCCCTTGTAAGCACATCCGCTAGCTCTGTAATCGTAATGCATGATTCACCCGCGCGTTCCTCTAAAAGCTTCTCATTAATCTCTATGGTTCGAATGACTTCTTTAAGCACCCTTAATACGCGCGCCGCTTTTTCGTATGCCTTATATAAATGAGGCTGAAGATCATCTTCTGTATCCACAATATCTCCATACGGCGTGTTGTGGATCATTTGCAGCACTGAATGAGCTTCACCCACGCTTGAACTAGCGAGTGATCGCGCATGCTCAAGTGATACAGGATTACGCTTTTGCGGCATGATGCTACTAATTTGGACATAGGCATCCGAAACTCGAATCGCAGCAAATTCCTTTGTCGCTCCTTGCAGGAAATCTTGCACCCAGCGACCGGTATTAGTCATTAGTATGAGCACCGACGTCGCGCTTTCTAGTAAATAATCCCCGCCCGCAACGGCATCGTATGAGTTTTCAATGATTCCTGAAAAACCTAGCAATTCTGCTACTAGTAATCGATCAATCCGAAATCCTGTCGTAGAAAGAGCGGCTGCTCCCATTGGCGACTGATTAACCGTATGATAGACGTGCCAGAGGCGATCAGTATCTCGGTTAAGTACATCTAGAATGGCGATCAGATAGTGACCAAATGTTGTTGGCTGTGCAGGCTGTGTATGCGTATAAGCAGGCATGACCGTATTTTTGTGCATCTCAGCCTGATAGAGAAGCACTTCTGCTAGCGACTGAGTTTCTTCTATAACGGCTAACAGATGCTGACGTAGAACCATGCGATACATGGCGACTCCCATGTCATTTCGACTTTTCGCAATGTGCATGTTACCGGCCAAATCTTTTCCGATTCTGTGTCCTAATTTATCTTCGACCATAAAAAACAAATCTTCAAACGTGGATTGATATGACCACTGCTTCGGATTTTCATAAGACAAGGAGCAGATCGCCGTCAAAATGTGCTTGGTTTGATCAGCTGTGAGAATGTTTTGTTTGTGAAGCATGAGCGAATGAGCGCTGTGAACGTGCAGCATCGCTTCATATAAATGATCACGTTGAAAATTAAAAATGGGCTCCAATATTTCGTCTGCGTATGTTTTAGATGGGAAGGGCGCGTTGTCTTTTGATCGCTTTTTAAAATGACTCATACCTTTCTCTCCTCTCTAACATGAACCTCCTTTATATTATTAGGCGTGTAGGCATTATGTGAGTTATGTATTTGTAATAGAAGCAGCATGATGTATAATAAAACACTGTAAACGTGCCGAGGAGGATCTTTAGATGCAAAGAATGACGAAATCATTTTGGCTATCTCTTCTATTATCTCAGCTTATTTTTATCATCGGTCTTCCGTTGTTCATTGAGCTAGTGACGTATCTCCATCCTGCAGTAATCGTTGTAATGTGGATCTGCGTGACGTCGCTTACTTTTTTTATCGTGTTTTTCGTTCGAGGAGAAACGATCGTGCTTTCACGCCCTTTATTTCGTGGGCTGTTAATTATGTATACGATCGGGTTGTTTATCCTACTGTTTTTCCGCCCAAACGATCAAGACTACAGCTCATGGAATATCATTCCGTTTCAAACGATCGCCTTTTACTTTACAGGAGCGGTATCTCCTTTAGTTGCCTTCTATAATTTAGCCGCCAATATTGGATTATTTGTGCCACATGGGATTTATCTCATGCAAAAAAACAAGGAAGGTTCTTTACACGCATGGCTTTTAGTCATTCTTCCATCAGTCGCAATACTAGGCATTGAAACCGCACAGCATTTGACAAATCGAGGAACGTTCGACATCGACGATTTTATCTTAAATATGACAGGCGTACTCATTGGATACTGGGTGTATCCTTTATTCACAAAAGTAATAAACCTAAACAAACGCTAAAATCCCCGCACCTGTTAAAACAGGACGCGGGGATTTGTTTATCTATTGGTATGTTTAAACTCTTTTTTAGCTTCATTAAAAAGATCCGCATAGTTCGTGAAAGCTCCTGTAATGCCAAGTGTTAAAAGTCGGGTCATTTCCGCCTTATCATTGACCGTATAGGGATGCAAAAGAAGGTCATGCTGACGAATATCCTGAACATTTTTACCGTTCAGCGCGTTAAAATCTGGCCCAACTCCAACTGCATATGACCGAATCTCAGTTAGCGTGTCATCGTTCACAGACTGCATCGATTTGGCATTTAACAATTGAATGGTTGGAAGCTTAGAATCGAGATCACGTATTTTCAACAAACTGTCTTTGCTAAAAGATTGAATCATCACCTGACCACGTTTTGCGTGAGGTCCGATTAAATGATGCTTTTTCAGCGTCTGAATGAGCTTTTCTTCCATACCTGGGTACGTATTAGGCGATTTTGTTTCAATGTAGTAATTTGCATGCTTGCCAAATGTCTCAAGTATTTCGTCGAGCGTTGGAACTTTAAGGCCCTTGTATTCCGGTTTTGCTTGATTGTGATAAGCCTCGTTAAACCAAGACCCCGCATCTAATTGTTTGATTTCACGTAACGTATGATCTTTTACAGCACCCGAACCATTTGTTGTACGGTCGAGTGTTTCATCGTGCATCGCAATTAACTGTCCGTCCTTTGTCATTTGTAAATCAAGCTCAATATAATCTGCTTTCATTTTATGAGCAAGTTGATAGGATGGCATTGTGTGCTCTGGCGCATATCCTGATGCCCCTCGATGAGCAATGGTGACAATACGATTTTGAGATAAGAGATCTCCTTTTGATGAAGCTTTTGAAGCACTGCCTGCAAATGAAAGACTTAGAATAGCCGTTAATATGAAGATTCCGATTCGTTTTCCCATGTGCGTCTCCTTTCATGTTGTCACACTAAAATCAACGGTTCAGTTCGTTATGATTAGTGTGCCCAGCTTTTTGAAATCGTGTACGCTTACGAAAAACTTCTCTCCTTATGTAACATAATCTTGTTACACACCTTTACCCTAACATGTCTTTCATTTTCTGTGAATGGTGAGATAGGTTGATTTAATTCCTTCACTTTTATCCTGTTTATAGGTACATGATTCTAAAAAAAGAGAGGAGCACCTGGGGTGCTCCTCTCTTTCCATAGCTATTAAATAGCCGTTTGCTCTTCTTTTTCGTCAGAAACTTCCGCTGACTCGACTGTATTTTCTTCTCCAGCCTGTTCATGAATGCTTTGGTATTTCTTCTTTCCAACGAATTTCAGTGTACGAACTTTATCGACCACTTTCGATTCTACCACGTTCTTTTTCGCATTTGATGCGATATGAACGACGTTATTTTTCACGCTTACAGCTTGTCCTTGAATATCGGAACGAAGCTCTTTTCCTGATTTTGGTGTGACAAGAAGAGTTGTAACTGCTGCCACTACCCCACCTACTAATGTGCCAACTAAAATACCTTTAGATTTTTCTCCTACTTTTACACCTTTTAAGATTTGAGCCATGATTATTCCTCCCAATGTTCTGTTTTAATCAGAATACATGTGCATCCCTAGAATCTTTTGTGAAAGCAGTGACGATTGAATGCGTTTCTGTAACATTAGATTTCGCTAAAAAATGCCGAAAACCTTTTGACATTCAGGTTCTATTTTTGCCGCTTCTTGTCGTGAATTGACAAATAAATTATTTTTTCTGAAAAATCAATACTTTTAGCCCTTTCGCACAGGGGTAAAATGAACTAATCTTACATATATTAGGAAGGAGATGACAAAATGTGATTCTAAAACAAAACCGTGATTTCATGTGGCTAGTGAGTGGACAAACCGTTTCAACGCTTGGCTCTGCAGTCAGTGGGTTTGCTGTTCCATGGCTTGTCCTCGAAATCACCGGTTCTGCTTTACAAATGGGATTCGTATTTACTTGTGGATTTCTTAGCTACCTCTTTTTCATTTTACCTGCTGGGGTGTGGGCGGATCGACACGATCGAAAAAAAATCATGCTTGGTGCCAATATCGGCAAAATGCTGCTCATTCTGTCTCTTCCAGTTACCCAACTTGTTACGGGTGAGCTTCATATTTGGCACTTGTACCTTGTACGCAGTGGGATGGGCGTATGCGATGCATTATTTGATGCTTCATATGGTGCGTGCTTGCCAAGAATCGTGGAACGAGAACAGCTCAAAAAAGCCAATTCCATCATGCAGATGGGCATTTCAGCAAGCTCGATTGCTGGTCCTGCCATTGCTGGTGTACTCGTTACCCAAATCGGAGCTGCGAATACGCTCTTAGTCGACGGCATGTCCTACATATTCTCAATTACAACGCTATTGTTTATTAAACAATCCTTATCTACCACTTCTGCACCAGCGAAAAAGCATATGGGAAAAGAAATGATCGAAGGTCTTGCTTACATATGGAAGTACCCGACGATACGGACGCTGAGCATTTTGACATTTGTATCCAATATTGCAAATGCTGCTATGAGCGTAGTGTTTTTGTATCGTTTACAGCAAGAATTACATCTTTCATCGGATCTATCAGGCTTAATCATGACCGGATTTAGTATTGGAGCGATTGTCGCCTCCTTCTTCTCCACTTTTTTAAGCTCGCGTTTTACGATGAAAATGATGATCTATCTATTACTTAGCATCCAAATTATTCCGCCTCTTATCATCGGATTAAGCTCACAGCCCTTTCTTTTAATGGCTGCGATGATTGTGATGGGTGGAACAGGTGTCATTTGGAATATTTATTCGGTTTCGCTCAGACAATCGCTTATTCCAAATGAAATGCTAGGACGAGCAGGTGCTAGCATCCGCTTAACCGTATGGGCAAGCGCTCCGCTCGGTCAATCGAGCGCAGGTGCTCTTGCAGAAGTATTTGGTTCCATTGCGGTCTATGTACTTGCAAGCGGGCTACGCATTGGAAATCTCCTACTAGCGGTCAAATCACCTATTACGGATGAAAAAACGCTAGAAAGAGAAAGCGAAAAGATTGCCAATTCAACCGTCTCTTCATGAAGAACCTGTGTCGTCTCGGCACGGGTTCTTTGCTTCATTTCTTTCCCTCCACCGTAAGCTTTAGAGCTCCCTTGTAAAAGATGTAGAAAGTGTCTTATAGATGGATTTTAATAGTCTATTTTGAATGATTATGATAGACTATGTAAATGTTAAATCGGCTAGTTTTTTTCTTCCCCCTAGCCACTTGTGAGGTGTCATCATGACAAGTCAATCGTTTTTGCAGATGAATACGATTTTCATCAGTATTTTGATTGAAGCAATGCCCTTCGTGTTATTAGGCGTTATTATTTCTGGTATTATTCAAATGTTTGTGACAGAAGAAATGCTTGCAAAAATCATCCCGACAAATCGTTTTTTATCTGTCGTTGTTACAACACTGCTGGGCGCTATTTTTCCAGCCTGTGAATGCGGAATTATCCCCATCACAAAGCGCCTTATCGCAAAAGGCGTTCCTTTACACGCCGCTGCTGGCTTTATGCTAACGGGTCCCGTTATTAATCCTGTCGTTATTTTTTCTACTTATATTGCATTTGGGAACAGTTGGAGTATGGTTGGTCAGCGCGTTGGTTTATCCTTTATCGTGGCCCTTTTAGCGGGTTGGATGATTTCATTTCATTTTAAAGACAGTCAGCTAAAAGAGGAAATTCATGTTCACTCTACGGCTAAAATGCCCTTTAAAGAAAAAGTAAGCGGGGCAATTAAACACACTATTGATGAGTTTTTCCTTGTGGGGAAATACCTTGTAGCTGGAAGTATTATTGCCGCTGCTATGCAAACCTATGTCAAAACTTCGACGCTTCTCTCCATCGGAAACGGCCATTATATGCCGATTATCGTCATGATGGTGCTTGCCTTTATTTTATCGGTTTGTTCATCTGCAGATGCATTTATTGCGTCATCATTTAGAGGGTCCTTTGCGAACAATGCGCTTGTCGCCTTTTTATCCTTCGGACCGATGTTCGACATTAAAAACACGCTCATGATGCTTGGTAATTTTAAAGGAAAGTTTGTGCTTGTGCTATTTATCTATGTATTTATTTTCACCTTCCTAGGCGCAGCTTTTCTAATTCGAGGAGGGTTGTAACGTGCTCCGAATTATTATTTTAATGGCGTTTACGTTTATTTTTATGCATCTTCACGCTACAGGAGATATTACAAAATATATTAATATGCGGTATTCCTATATTTCATTTAGTGCCATTTTTATCTTTCTTGCCCTGACGCTAGCACAGCTCTATTTTTATATGAGAGGCGAGGATCAGCACGGCCATGACCATGATCACGGACCAAACTGTAGCTGCGGACATGATCATGCGCATGACGAAGACAAATGGTACAAAAAGCTCGTTATTTATCCAATTCTAATTGTTCCATTTGCCTCAGTGATGTTTTTTCCGGTCGCAACGCTTGATTCATCTACCGTTGAAGCAAAGGGATTTCACTTTCCAATTTTGCACGACGGTGGCTCCTCTAGCTTGCATCAATTTTTAGAGCCTGACACAAGCACCTATTATGGTGCCGATTATCATCAAAAAATGATGGATCAAACGCAAAAGTATTACAAAGATAAAAATACCATTAAATTAGAAGGCCCTATGTTTTTAAAAGGCATGGAAGCCCTTTATCATTATCCAGGTGAGTTTACTGGTAAAAACATTGAACTAACCGGTTTCAGTTACAACAATAAAGATCTCAAAGATAATCAACTATTTGTTTTCCGCTTTGGCATTATTCACTGTATTGCAGATGCCGGCGTCTATGGCATGCTGCTTCAGTTTCCAAAGGATATGAAAATGGAAAACGACCAGTGGCTAACCGTCAAAGGAAAAATGAGCACAATGTATTATCAGCCGCTGAAAAAGACCATTCCGGTTTTAAACGTGACAGGCTATGAAAAAATTTCAAAACCGAAAGATCCATATGCATATTGGAAGTTTAATTAATGGATACAAAAAAGCGCGTGAGTTCATCTCACACGCTTTTTTTCATTAGTTAATAATTCGAACCACGCGTCCGTTGAAGTGACTAGACCAATAGTTACTATTCATATCCGCAATCGAAACCCCTGCGCTTTGTGCACCGATAAACTTGTGATTTCCAACGTAAATTCCTACATGACCATCTTTTTTATACGTATCAAAGAAGACAAGATCTCCAGGCTTCATGTCACTAACAGACACTTGACGTCCCTCGTGCTTTAACGTTTCTGTACTTACCCATCCAAGTGGTCCAAGCTTAATTCCTACTTGTGAGTATGCCCAGTGAACAAAACTTGAGCAGTCGAACAAACCGTTTGCAATATCACTTTGATTACGACCGCCACCGAATACGTAAGCAGAGTTACCGATCCAGCGATTTCCTACTGTGACAACGTCAGCTGCTGATCCTGTTGGAGTTGACGTATCATCAGGTAGGGAAACGTTTGATGACGTTGACGGATCTTGCGACTGACTTGTCGTGTCTTGTGAACGCTTCGCTTTGGCAGACGCTTCCTTTTCAGCAGCTGCTTTCTCTGCTGCTGCCTTCTCTGCCGCTTTACGTGCTTCCTCACGCTTACGCTTCGCTTCTTTTCGTGCTTCCTCTTGACGCTTTACTTCTGCTTCAATATTTTGCTGAATTTGCGTTTCTTGTGTTGCAAGCGTTCCGTCTTTTTGTTGAAGCTCAGCTTTTAAGCGATTGTTTTCTGCTTCTGTCAGATTCGCTTGTTTCATTAACGCATCTTGATGTGCTTTTTGCTCTGTAAGTCCACTCATCATTTCCGTTAATTCTGCTTTAATATCTGTCAGTTCATCCAAACGTTTTTTTACCGTCTTCTGTTTTTTCTCTAGGATGTTTTGATCTTTTTTCGTTTGCTTTAGAATTTGTTCATCGGCTTCTGCGATGGTGTTCACCGCATCTGCTCGGTCAATAAAATCACTAAAGCTAGACGCACCAAGGAGTACCTGCAAGTAGCTAAGGCTTCCACCGTTCTCTTGGAAAGAGCGCGCACGTTCTTCTAAAATTCCTTTGCGGTTTTCCATCTTCTCTTCAAGGTCAGAAACTTCCGCTTCAAGATTAGAAATGGCCGTTTGTTTATCCTTAATCTGCTCTTCCGTTTCCTTAACTTTTGCTGTATTTTGTGCAATCGCTAAATATAAACGTTTAATTTGCTCGAGGATTTTTTCTTTTTCGCCTTTTACCGCTGTAATCTTTTCTTTCGTTGCTTGAATGCTTTGTTTCACATTTTCTCGCTCTTTTTGAATGGAGCTTTTTTTCGTTTGCATATCCTGGATCGTTTCAGCATGCCCGACTAGCGGCGCTGCGAGGACGCTACTAAAACTTAGCACTACTGTTGTGTGTAAGACAGCTAGTTTCTTTTTCACTTTTTAAATCCTCCGTTTTCTGTTTTGCATCGTTCAAATCGGTCGTTCTCAATCTATCGACTTATTTTTATGTCAAATTTAATCATGAATCGTGGTTCTCTTATGTATATCGACAACATTCTGATAGTCCGTAAGACTTATAGAACAAAACCATTATAACCTTTTCTTTCCTGCACGTCTTGTTAATTATGGAAATGTAATGATTCTGTAATGTTTAACGGCAACATACGTTCATTGTTCGTCAATCCTTTTCCTTTTGCGGGATTTCCTCACAAAGCTTGCCGCCTAACAAGATAGTTTCTATCGCAGTAAAACTGACATCATCGTTTGTTCTAGTATATGTTTGAGCTTGAGAGAATGTTTGCGAGAATAGAAAAAAGCCTGCGGGATCAGTGATCCAAGCAGGCTTTTCGTTTATCTATTCCCTAAAAATAAGGGGGTTATGACGCGTTCTTCCGTCTTACCTTCTGAATTTGTAGCATAGAAGGCTTTCTTTCCGTCTACAGAGGCGACTACTTGATGGAGCTGTTCATCTATGAAGTGAAGAGCTACACTGTCATCCACTCCGTACCCTCCCTTTATGCGCTGTTCCTGAAGGAGCCTGTGATACGCTGGTCGCCTTTTTGCATCACCCTCATAATGCGGACAAAAGCTCCCTTGTAAAATTCCAAGCGCAGATATCTCTCTGTACGTTGGGCCTCCCGAGTCCGTAACCCCTTCTTGAAACCAGCAAATTCCTCCTGCACTAATACCGGCTAGTACAGTTCCTTGTTCATATGCTTTCAATAGAAGGTGATCTAAACCCCACTCTTTCCAAAGCGTTAACAGATTGCGAGAACTTCCTCCGCCTACGTAAATAATATCCTGCTGTAAAATAAATGGTTCCAGACTCTCGCCCCAGTTTGGCGAAAATAAGGAAAGGTGTGTAGGAGTTGCAGAAAGCTTTTTGTAAGCTTCATAAAATCGTTCAATGTACGATTCAGAATCTCCGCTAGCCGTAGGGATAAAGCAAACATTCGGCTTTTCTTTGTCTACCTGATTTACTATATACTGATCGAGAAGGAGATTTTCCGGCTCCATGGAAAATCCGCCGCCTCCAAGTGCAATGATCTGTTTCATATGAGCGCCCCCTTTTCCAAATTATAACACAAGGGTCATTTTAGCTGCTCTTTAATAAAGTAATAGCATGAGATGATGAAGCCGGTCAGAAATAAGGAGGCGGTGAAGATGCTAAGCGCTGAACATAAATACGACAAGGTCGTCAATACAAAGGTAGTAAACAAAGATTTTAGCGCCAAGCTTCTGTTACCCATTTACTTTTTCAGCCTTGAAAAAGTAGTCGCTAAATATGTCTGCGAATGCATCAATCGTATTTTGAAGCTCAGCAGCCGTATTGTCTACTCCTCCTAGCTCCACGACGATTGAATTTGGTGAAAGGTCCTGATTGTAAATGCCGTTTACTTTCTTTCCTTTTTTACCAAGGACCCCTTTACTTACACCTGGATATTTTTCCTCCAATCGCTTGTGCAGGTCATTAGCAAACTGCTTGTTCTTCTCAAAGTTTGGGTTTTCTTCTCCTACGACAAACACAATTTGTGCATAGGATTTGCCGTTAAAAGTTGTTGTTGTACTCTTTTTCCGCAGCGCATCACGGTGAAAGTCTAAGAAAAAGTCTAAGCTTTTGTTTTTCGCCATCGCTTCTTGGACCATTTCCCTTGATATCGCATATGCTTTAGACGTTCCCCACTTTTTCTCATTTAATTTTGTTCCGACGTTTGTTTGATCATTAATCGTTCCAATGCCATTCGCGTTAAGTTTTTTCGCAAGTAGATTTCCGAGCGACGAAATGTTTGTTTTCGCATCAACCGCTTTGTTCTCGTTCGGATCACCTGTTAGACCGAGAAGAGGTAAGTAGGACTCCCAGCTGTGTGTGTGATAAATATACACCTTACGTCCGCTTATAGCTGGACCTGGAGACGGTTTTTCACTTTCTTTGTTCCATTCCGCTACTTCTTTGCTTACTTCTGCTCGTTCTTTTAAGACGACATCAAGAGGTGGAGCAGATTCAATGGGAAACTCCGTATAATGAAGCCCTTCCCCTGCTAAAATTTCTGAGTCGTAAAAGCTGAATCCAGGAAGCTCATTTCCGAGCAGCGTTCGCACATCCGTAATGTGAATATTGGTGGCAAGCTGCAAAGCGGTTGATGATAGAGAGGGCATTTTAACTGGTTTATCTAATCCTTGTAAAAAATACGGATTTTCACTTCCGAGTACGTACATCATAGCCTCTGTTTTATATTTGGACAAAAACTTATACATTGTCGAGGACGCCACATCTGTTTTAAGTAAAGGAGAGGCAAGCAACGATATTAAGAGAAAACTAGCAATGGTAAAAACAATTAATAAATTAACAAGCTTCATATTTGATTTCAAACCGTTTACTTTGCCTACGTTTGGATGCTTCAACAAGCCTCACCTCTTTTTTAGTTCTTGTCTCTATGTGTATGTTCTAGCATTTTAAAATATCCCTATTTATTCTAGTAAAATTTGCTAGAGTCTGAATAAAACGAGCAAACGAGGTGTCATAAAGCGCCCTTATTTAACGATTTCCACACAAAAAAACTAGGCACGGGGCCTAGTTTTTCGTCATGTTCAATTACACTTCTACCGTCCATTGATATGGATCTGGAATTCTTCCCAGCTGAATATCCGTCATTTCCTGATAGATTTTCATGGATAGTTCGCCTGTTTCAAAGTTATTAATGATCATGCGCTCATCGTTCCAGCCTAGTTCGCCGACTGGTGAGATAACCGCTGCGGTTCCTGTACCAAACACTTCTTCGATTTCCCCGCGCTGATACGCTTCGTACACTTCTTGAATCGTAATACGACGTTCATGAACCGGGACATTCCAGCTTCTTAGCATCTCAATTACGCTATCACGCGTAATGCCGCCAAGAATACTTCCGTTTAGTTCAGGGGTTACCACTTCGCCTTTAATTTTAAAGAAGATATTCATGCTTCCTACTTCTTCTACATATTTCTTCTCTACTCCATCAAGCCATAGTACTTGATCGTAACCAAGCTTCTCTGCTTTTAACTGCGCTTGAAGACTTGCTGCATAGTTACCACTCGTCTTCACAGCTCCGACGCCGCCTCTTACGGCTCTTACGTAGTCTTCCTCTACGAAAATCCGTACCGGCTGCAGCTGGTTAGCATAATACGCACCTACTGGAGATAAAATAATCATAAATTTGTACTGTAAAGCAGGCTTAACGCCTAAACAGGATTCTGTTGCAATGACAAACGGTCGAATATATAAGGATGTTCCTTCTTTTGTTGGAATCCAATCACGTTCTAGGTCAATTAATTGTTGGACGGCTTCAAGTACAAGCTCTTCGTCCAGAGGTGGCATGCTCATTCGTTCACTTGAAACATTCAAGCGATGAATATTTTTAGACGGTCGAAACAGCAACACACGATTGTCTGACGTTCGATAAGCTTTTAACCCTTCAAAAATGGCCTGACCGTAATGAAAAACAGCTGCCGCTGGGTCTAATACAAGAGGCTCATATGGTGTAATGCGCGGGTCGTGCCATCCTTTCTCTTTGTCATATTCCATTACAAACATGTGGTCTGTAAAATGCTTTCCAAAACCGAGTGACGAAAGATCTGGCTTATCCTTTTTAGTGGTTACTCTCTTCAATTCGATGAGCTGATTCAACTTAATGCATCCCTTTCTGTATAACTAATTATTCTGATTATTCTTTACATTATAGCGACTTAAAAATACGCCGTCTACCCCTATTTGAGAATTTTTTTAGAAAGAAACTAAAGAAAGCGTTACCAATTATTTGATAAGGCTTTCATCAATATAATCAGTCTTTTTCTTCCTTCTTTTCGGCCCTTTCTTTTGTAGCTCGAACCACTTCCTCCTTTCGTTCGATCATCTGTTGTTTCCTGACCTTTTATGTATAAAGACATGCAGACAAGCATATATTGGGGTAATTACTTGTGAAGGAGTGGTGATGAGTGGACGTACATCATCTATCACAAAAACGACTCCGCCTCCTAATGATCGTCGGTTTCATTTTATTTGGGATTTGCGTGGCTCGGATTGGCTATATGAAGCTCATTTATGATAAGCGATTGCCCGTAATGGCTCAGCTAGACGGAGCAATTGAAGTAATGAATACAGGAATGATTGACCGTGTTCAAACACACTTCAACATTAATCTAAAAGGATACGATGCATTTGGTATTGATGAACTGATTCCGCTCGCAAAGGAAAATCCGAGCGCGCTTTCCCTCATTGAACAAATGGATAAAATTTATCAAGAGGGCTGTATCGGCAAGCCTGCTGCATATGTGCTCGACCATGATGGCTATATCTTTTACCGTGACGCGCACGGGAAAAACATTTTGCTCACGCTAAAAGAACAGAAAAAAGAATGGCACGTTATAAGCAAAAAAACAGCGTAAAAAAAAGCAGGCCATCGCCTGCTTTTCGTATGTATTCAGCTTCCGTATTCGGATTTGGTGATCTCAATATTTTTTTCATGACATTCCTTTGTAAAAGACGAAGGATAAGGCATTTCCTCTCCTAACACATCAAGTGCTTCACCTTCTTCAGTCTGCACCGCCTCAATGAGACGCTGAATGTATGACTGTGCCATATGATGTCGTCGTTTTATTTCTTCTCGCTCATTCGTTGCTTTTCCGTGTCCCGGAACAAGTATGAGGTCTTGGTGATTTTCAATAATCATGGCCGCCTTTTCTAACGTTTGTACATAATGCTTACAGCTATGATCAATAAAAGGAAGTTCAAAATCTGATAAATAATCTCCTGCGATCCACGTGTTGTTAACAATCGCAAAAAGTCCATCGCTCGTGTGACCGGGTGCTAAATAAAAGGTTAGAATGGTCTCCCCTACTTGAAGTTGCTGACCGTCACGTTCAATGACAACGTCCGGCACAGGAAACGTTATGTCGTAGTCACGATCCACATAATATTCATCGTCAAATTGGTGGATATACGCTAGTTTTTGCTGTTTGTTTCGGTGATCCCTTAGTCCCGCGCTCCCAATCACCTTTGCGTCAGGAAACGCTCCGTATCCAATAATATGATCAAAATCTCCGTGCGTGAAAAGCAAGTAAAGCTCTTTGTCTCCGCGAATACGTTCGACATGATCCTTTATTTCTGCAATCTCAAAAGGGAGCCAGGTCGGATCGACGACGACGACTAGATCTTCAGTTTCAATGACGCTAGATGTTGTTTTAAATAAGACACTTTCAAATACACTCAAACCTTTTCCCCTAAATTGAAGCACTGTTTTTCCCCCATTTTCGTCTGATTTAATCAAACATGTATTGGTTGGACTCATAGCTGATTTTCAAGATGATTCCAATTGCGAGCATACTGCTCATAAGCGAGCTCCCCCCGTAACTAATAA
Source organism: Priestia koreensis (assembly GCF_022646885.1). Lineage (GTDB taxonomy): Bacteria > Bacillota > Bacilli > Bacillales > Bacillaceae_H > Bacillus_AG > Bacillus_AG koreensis_A. The sequence continues at coordinate 2,342,132 of NZ_CP061868.1, forward strand.
ACGGAAGCGGAATTCCTGTAATCGGCAAGACCCCTATGTCCATCCCAATATTTTCGAATACGTGGAACGTAATCATTGCAATAATACCTGCGCAGATATAGCTTTGAAACGGTTCCTTCGTGTTCGATGCGACTATAACAATATTGTATACTAATAACATAAAAAGGGAAATGACAATGCTTCCTCCAACGAATCCAAAGCTTTCTCCGATGGCACTGAAAATGAAATCCGAATGCTTTTCCGGCACGTACAGCACGTGGTCTCTGAAAAATCCGTTTCCATTCATTCTTCCAGAACCGATCGCGGTAACAGCTTGCATATAATTGTAGGACAAGCTTGCTTTGTAACTCTCAGGATCGAGCCACGCATAAATGCGGTTAAATTGATACTGTGAAACATGCAAATAGGTCGAGAGAATTTTCGGGTGATAGAGAACCATATATAAAATAGAAGCGCCTATCGTTCCAATGATTCCATACAACCCCGTAATGAGCTTCCACGTCACCCCTGACATAAACAGCATCACGGTAAAAATAAACATAATAACAAGCGCTGTTCCTAAATCAGGCTGCAGCATGACTAATAGAATAGGAAGTAACGTTGTAAACGCCATTTTCCATAATAGCTTCAGATCTGTATGAAAATTTCGCAATTTGAACGTTTCATTGTGCTTCGTAATGACTTTACTCAGCGCTAAAATGAGTCCCATCTTCATAAATTCCGATGGCTGTATAGAACCAACTCCAGGTAGCACAAACCAGCTTTTCGCGTCGTTCTTTTTAGGCGCAATTGCTTCTGGAGAAACCACTAATAAAACCAAAATGGCAATATTGAACCAATAAAAATACCAGGTGAGCTTGTCCATTTGCTCCGTATCTGGAATCATCGCTAAAGCGATAATAACTGCCCCCACCCCGTACCACATGACTTGCCTCACCGCAAAATTTGTTGGATACTGATGCGTTTGCTGGGCACTATATATGGCAATAACACTTGCACACAACATTAAAAACAGCACAAAAATAATATTGTAATTTAACCGTTCCTTTTTCTTCACTCTTTCTACACCAACTTTTTTCTTTTCTCGTACTAATAGACCACGCAAACGAAAAAAAGTTTCATGATTCGTGCCGTTTTTATTTATTTTCTTGTCTTACGGCCGATTTGATCGTTTAATATGTTAAAAAAACATTTGTTCAAGGGATTGTCACTTCCAAGCTTGTCCAATGGAGGGTATAATATAAAGCAGGAACCATAAGATCAAGGAGCTTGATATAATGAACAAAGACAAAAATCAATATGTACCAACGAGTACAAAGAACTTCGCCGGTATTATCATCACGGTATCTATTATTGCCAATATCATTATTTTGTTATTATTCTTCTCGCCTCTTGGGTACCAAAAAGACGTTCATTTTGATTTGACGATCTTCCCAAGACTGAATGCTATTTTTAACAGCTTTACGTTTATTTTCTTACTCGCTGCTTTTTATGCGATTATGAAAAAGAATGTTCGTGTACATAAGGGCTTCATTCTTGCAGCCTTTACGACAACCTTTTTATTTTTAATTTCATACTTATCGTTCCACTTTTTATCGCCTGATACGGCAAAATACGGTGGCGAGGGTATTCTTCGTCCGATTTACTTCTTTATTCTGATCACGCACAGCTTTTTAGCAGCCGTTATCGTTCCACTTGCTCTATTCGCCCTCGTATGGGGATGGACGATGCAAGTTGAAAAACACAAAAAAATCGTGCGCTGGACGATGCCGATTTGGCTCTATGTAAGCTTAACAGGTGTTGTCGTATACCTATTTATGGCACCTTATTATTAATAACAACAAAAGGTCACGGATGTCCGTGGCCTTTTGTTTCTCTCTTTTCTTATTAGCGATTGAATTCCAAAAACCTCGTCCCCTGAAAGGACAGCATTCCTTCATCACCTTCTACTAATTGACCGTAATAACCCCCGTCAACCTGAAGCTCCATACGATCCCCGCTCTCTACTTCAAACGTTGTGAAATAGCTCGTAGAATCTGATTCCCCGCCCCTCATCTTCATTCTCTTCGTCACGACTCTTGCAGGAACTTTCAAGCGAGGCTGCTTGTTATTACGCTTCCACTGAAAGATGCTGCTCAAAACTCCGAAGAAAAACAAACCGAGTATACCAAAAAATATAATCGGAAATAAGACGCTCATTATATCAAATAAATAATCGTTTTCCGGACCCATAAAAAACCCCTCCCCCATCCGTATGGTATAATATGTATATTTTACCACGTAGATGATCCTTTGTTGATGAAAAAATCACAAGTTTTCCCCTATCATTTTATCGTTTTCTATGCACTGAATATGCATCTATGGTACGATAATAGAGCTTAAACAGAAAGGACGGATGAAATATGGCAGCTCCTACTGAAGATCATTCCTTTGACGTACAATGTCAACTTGTTCATAAGCGAATTCTTCACCAGAAAGAACGCATTCTTGAATCTTTATCTACATCTGAAAAGAACGGTTCTCAATATGAACAAGAGATGACTTCTCTTCTTACATGGCGGAAAGAATTAATTGAAGTTTATGCAAATATTTTTACGATGAGCAATCAAAAAGGAACCGACTATATTAATAAGTGGGGGCGCGAGATGTCTCAACTTTTAGTACAGACGCGCATTCCTTTAGATGTTGCGGTAGAAGAAATTAGAAAATACCGAAGCATCATTGGCGATTTAATAAAAGATCAGGGAAATCAGCAGGATTATTCGTTGAATACGTTCTTTTCTCTTATCTCATTTTTTTACGACATGGTCGATCAAACTATCTACGCAATCAGCCTGCACTATTTGCAACAACATCAGCACCAGCTTAATACGGCTGAAACGGCGGTTGATGAATTATCCATTCCAGTTGTGGTCATTCAAGATGGTCTTGGTGTTCTTCCCCTTGTTGGAGATATTGATACGAGACGTGCTGGTTTATTAATGGAACTTGCCCTTCAAAAAAGTTCGGATGATAAGCTAAAATGGCTCATTATTGACTTATCAGGCGTTCCAATTATCGATACGATGGTTGCGGATCAGTTATTTAAAGTGGTAAGTGCGCTTAAACTACTAGGAATTGAAACGATGCTAAGCGGCATTCGTCCTGAGATCGCGCAGACGATGACCCATTTAGGCATTGAATTTGCCTCCGTTTCAACATTTTCAACTCTTCAACGAGCTCTTCAGCATATCGGCTTTAATCTAATAGAAGGCCAATAAAAAAAAACGGTAGAGAGTTTCTACCGTTTTTTTTATTCTGGATTTCCAATTTCATTAAGTGGCCAAATGCGGGCTTTTACTTCTCCTACAACTGAATCCTTTTTTATAAAGCCGAAATAGCGTCCATCTTTACTAACAGGTCGATTATCGCCTAGTACGAAAAGCGAATCAGCAGGAACCTTCTTTTTACCCGTAATTTCAGTAAGCGTGAAATCTGGTGTAAAAACCTCTCCTTCTTGAAGCTTTGCTTTGCTTTCTTTAAGGTAAGGCTCTGGCACTTCTTTTCCATTTATATAGAGCGTGTCGTTTTTCATTTCCACTGTATCACCAGGTAATCCAATAATGCGTTTTACGTAATCTTCATCGGCATCAGGAGCATGAAAAATAATTTCATCATAGCGCTCGAGCTTGCTCACTTTGCTCACAATCAATCGGTTGCCGTCCTGCAAGTTTGGCATCATTGATTCTCCCTTTACAAGCGATGGCGTAAATAAAAATTCGCGAATTAAAAAAGCAATTACTACTGCGATGACAATGGCTTTAACCCATGATAAAAATTCTTTTGTTCCGCTTGACATTCTTTCACTTCCTCGTCGTTTCATCCAAATTCCATATTCAAGTATTAATCATGCCATAAAAAAGACCGAAACGCCAACTTTTAGCGAAGGAACAAGGAAAATATCCTACTTAACTCCTTATTTTGCCTCCTTCTCAGATAGACTGCTCGTTTTCCAAAGGAGGCATGCGCCTCTTGCTTCTTTTTCACTGCCTATAACGAAAAACAGTAGAGACATTCGCCTCTACTAGTATCATTTTGGAAACCCAATTTTATTAAGCGGCCAAATACGGAGCTTAACTTCTCCGACCACCGAGTCTTTTTTTATAAATCCAAAGATGCGCCCATCTTTACTAGCGGGACGATTATCTCCTAATACAAAAAGCGTATCCTTTGGTACTTTCTCCACCCCAAAAAGACTGTTTAAGGTAAAATCCTCCGTTAGAAGCGTTCCCTCTGGCTGCTCCGATTTCTTTTGTTTTAAGTAGGGCTCTGGCACCGCTTTTCCGTTTATGTACAACTGATCATTTTTCATCTCAACCGTATCGCCCGGTAAACCGATTACACGCTTTACGTACTCTTCGTCCGCATCCGGTGCATGGAAGATAATTTCATCATAGCGTTCAATTTTACTAATTTTGCTGACGATTAGACGGTTCCCATCCTGCAAGTTAGGCATCATGGATTCTCCTTTTACAAGAGACGGGGTAAATAAAAATTGGCGGATTAAAAAGGCGATGACTACCGCAATGACAATCGCTTTAACCCAGGAGAGTAATTCTTTCGTTCCACTTGACATGTTTTCACTTCCTCATTCTTTCTTCCGATAAAACCATAAAATAAACTTCAGATATGTATAGGACAAATTCCCCTTCCATTATAGCAGTTATCTTTCTTTTTTGTATAATGTTACCTTATCAATTCTTTATTTTTTAATTTTTTTAAAAATTCCAAGTAAATCTATAGGAAAAATGTTTTTAATGGTGTATAATCATTTTGTAAGCTGCTTTACTCAGTATAGTCTCATTGTTAGACCCCTTCTTTTTACATCGTCCCTAAGAATTCTTAGGGGCATTTTTTTATTTGGGGAATAGTAAGAGGCAAAAGCACTACACTTAAACTCAATGAATTGCGTTTTCTTTGCAGAATGATATATAATTTGCATTAATTCAACTTTTTATCCTAAAAGAAACTATTTTCGTCTTGGGCTAAAAATTAGAAAGGAGGCACAACACATGAAAGACGAGCAAAAAACGCTGTCAGCTTTTGAACAAAGCGCTCAAGATGTCCTAAGCGGAAAAACGAAAGGCTGGAAGCGAATTCTTCCTTTTTTAGGCCCAGCTTTTATCGCCTCTGTGGCGTACATTGATCCTGGTAACTTTGCAACAAATATTGCAGCCGGTTCTCAATATGGCTATATGCTACTATGGGTCGTTCTTGTTTCAAACTTAATGGCCGTTTTAATTCAATCGCTTTCTGCTAAGTTAGGCATTGCAACAGGACATAATCTACCTGAATTAGCACGCGAGTACTTTCCAAAACCGGTTTCTGTTGGTTTATGGATTCAAGGAGAGCTCGTCATTATGGCGACCGACCTAGCCGAATTTATTGGGGCGGCTTTAGGAATTTATTTATTGTTCGGACTCCCGCTCTTTCCTTCTGCTCTTCTTGCAGCTGTTGGGTCATTTGCGATTTTAGAACTGCAGCGTCGCGGTGCTCGCTTTTTAGAAGCAGGGATTGCCGCGATGGTGTTTGTCGTGGTTCTGGCCTTTGGGTTACAAACATTTTTAGCCCATCCAGACGGTCAGAGTATTGTGAGAGGGCTTTTCGTTCCACAGTTTCAAGGTGTGGATAGCGTATTGTTAGCATCGGGTATTTTAGGGGCAACCGTTATGCCACATGCGATATATTTGCACTCTTCTTTAACCCAAAAGCGCGTGCGTGGTACAAATGATAGGGAAAAGCGGCTAATTTTTAGATTTGAATTCATCGACATTATCATTGCGATGATTATCGCTGGAGCAATCAACGCAAGCATGCTGATTGTCGCTGCTGCTCTTTTCTTTAAAAACGGATTAAATATTGAGGACTTAGACGTGGCCTTTACTCAATTTGATCATTTAATTGGGCCATTTGCTGCCATTGCATTTGGAGTCGGTCTTTTATCCTCTGGGCTCTCGAGCTCTTCTGTTGGGACGATGTCTGGGGATGTGATTATGCAAGGATTTATCCGCAGACGCATTCCGATTTATTTACGACGATTTATTACCATTATCCCGCCTCTTGTCATTATCGGTCTTGGGGTGAACGCAACAACGGCTCTCGTCGTCAGTCAGGTTATCCTATCGTTTGGCATTGCCTTTGCTCTTATTCCGCTCATTCTGTTTACAAGTAAGAAAAAAGTGATGGGATCTCTCGTCAATCATCCCATGACCACGATCATAGCTTGGATCATTGCGGTGTTAGTCGTTTGCCTAAACATTTTTCTGATTTACCAAACATTATTTCTATAACAAAAGCCCGCTGCATTTGACAGCGGGTTTTCGTTTACATATGAGTCATCACTTTTAGAAGGTATACGAAAAAAGCAACGAAAATTACGAGCAGGCTCACCGATAAAAAGATGACGTTTCCGTACGATGCTTTAAACGTTTGCGTATTAATCTGACCACGTTTACGCATATAGCTGACGGTTGATACGATGATCGTGAGCACACCTAAAGCAACAGATAAAAAGCCGATCGTCGTGACCACGGTATCCGCCCACGTAGACATTTCAGACAACTTATTAAAATGTAGATTCGTTACTAAAAAACCTACGCCTACAATGGCGATCGCTGTACGAATCCAGGCAAGATACGTACGCTCACTTGCGAGGTGTTGCTGTATGTACGTTGAATCAACGGTTTGTTCCTTCTCCATTTCGTTTCTCTTCCTCCTTGTTATATGTTACTAGTGTGTATATGAGCAGAAATCTTTTTTTATAACGCACCTGTATGTCCCATCATCTTTTGCATTTATTGATTTTCTATACATGTACCCACACTTGCGCTATAATAGGTAAGATTTTGAAACAAAGTAGGGATTTTGATGACACTTGTACTGATTTTATTGTTGACGACCGTTATTCACGCGGCAGAAACGTCTAGCTACAGTATTCGGCTAGGCGGCATTCGCTTACGAAAAATTGCGGTTGCGTTATCACTTACGGGGATTGTGCTTTTGATTTCGAGGACATCTAACTTATTTCAAGCCCCTATGCTCGGCGGCATCGTCGATCAAGCTAAACAGCACGGCTCTACGACCGACGTGCTTCACGTCTTTCGCCTTGTGCTTCTTGCGGGTTCATTTGGAACACTTCTATCCATTGTGCTCTATCCAACATTCACACGTTTGGCAACGAAAGTAATCACCCGTTTTGAAGTAGAAGGCTCTATTGTTGCCCTTATGAAAGTATCCAATATTCAAAAGCTCACACGAACGCGTACGTACGTAAGAGCACCAAAGATTAGTATGATTAAACGTTTACGTGTTGGAGGCGTACCAAAGCGTCTCATGCTAACGAACATGGTCATTACCTCGATCTACACGACAGGGGTTTTAGCTGCCCTCTATGCTTCTGTGCTAGACCCTACACATGCGACTACTTCTAGTATGGCGAGTGGCGTCGTTAACGGAGCGGCAACTATTTTGTTAACGCTATTTTTAGATCCGCATATTGCGCTTATGACCGAACGAGCGCTTAACGAAACTCAAGGGGCAGATTCAATGTCAAAAGCTTACGGCTGGCTAATGATTTCACGTTTCTTCGGAACGCTCTTGGCACAGGTAATTCTCATACCAGCTGCCCACTGGATTTCATGGGTGAGCGGATTTCTATCCTAACAAAAAGCGGTGTAGAACACTTTTCTACACCGCTTTTGTGCGAGATAATCTGGTATAAGGGAGGCTTCTTCATCATATGTACAAAGAAGCACACCTGCTTTCCTAAAAGGAGATGGTACGATGTCCACTTCACCAACGTTTGTCTTCCTAGTCGTGGACCGACGCATGATGACACGTTTTTTCTGCACAGAAATTTTGGCCGGTTCCCTCATTTATTACGCCCTTAAGAAAAGTGGTCTAGCAGAATGGGGGGCGGTCGGTGGAAGCATGCTTGGCACGTTTTGTTTGAAACGATACGTGTATAAGCCCTAACGCGTTATTTCGTGCTTCCAATTTTATTTAACGGCCAAATTCTCACTTCTACCTGCCCGATCACAGAGGATGTTTTTATAAAACCAAACTCACGGCTATCATGGCTACGCGGGCGATTATCTCCCATCACAAACAAATGACCTTTTGGTACTCGCAACTCACCTGTTAGCATTTCTAGTGTAAAATCGTCATTGAGATAATCCCCTACTGCTAGCTTTTTCTTGCTATTGTCAAGATAAGGCTCAGGGGTAAGCACTCCGTTAATATATAATTGATCCTCTTTTAAAACAATTGTATCGCCCGGCAAGCCTATCACGCGTTTCACATAATTTTTAGGTGCATCTGGAGCACGAAACACAATTTCGTCAAACCGCTTAATTTCACCAAGCTTACTCACAATCAGGCGGTTACCATCCTGTAAAGTCGGCATCATTGATACACCCTGAACGACAGTTGGGACAAATACGAAGCGCTCGAGCAATAGGACAATCGCAACGGCCCATAAAATGGTTTTCACCCACATCCAGATTTCTTGCTGCGTCGATTTTTTCATCTGTTCCCCTCCCTTATTTCTTCCATCTTCATCTTTTGGGTCCTCTATTGTCAAAACCTAACACATTTTCCTAACTGATTTTATGAAATGAATGTATATATTCGAAAAAACATGATTACTTTCCTGCATTTTTCTTATAAAATAGATGTAAGATTCCTTGTTTGCTATAAAAAGGTGTCACAACTACAAACGCCCTAAAGAGGAGCTTTTTTGTAGGATTAATAGGAGATGGAAAAAATGACAGAACATACAATGACGAAGGAACAAACCATTTTTGATCATAAAGGACGTAGCATTCAAACAGAAGACCGAGAAATTCAAATTATTGCGAGATTAGAAGAGCCGCTTGTAGTCGTGTTAGGAAATGTGCTAAGCGATGAGGAATGCGACGAATTAATTGCCGTTTCAACCGATAATATGAAGCGCTCGAAAATTGGATCTACTCGTTCTGTGAACGATATTCGAACAAGCAGTGGAACGTTTTTAGATGAAAACGAAAGCGATATCATTACCATCATTGAAAAACGAATTTCGTCTATTATGAACATCCCTATTGAACATGGTGATGGCCTACAAATACTAAAGTATATGCCAGGTCAAGAATACAAAGAGCATTATGATTTTTTTGCTTCCACAAGTAAAGCAAGCTCAAACAACCGCATTAGTACGCTTGTGATGTACTTAAACGACGTAGAAGAAGGAGGAGAAACGTATTTTCCAAAGCTTAACTTTTCCGTCACTCCCCAAAAAGGCATGGCCGTTTATTTTGAATACTTTTACCATGATGCCCATTTGAACGAGCAAACGCTTCATGCGGGACTGCCAGTCATTAAAGGAGAAAAGTGGATTGCGACACAGTGGATGAGAAAGCAGCGCTTTCGTTAATAGATATAAAAAAGAGGCGAAAAATTTCCGCCTCTTTTTTTAATTAAAATAACGCTTTTACCGTTTGTTTAACCTCTACTAGCATTTCTTTTCTCGCCGCATCGTCCACTTGTGGTACCCCACCGAACAATAAATGACCAACTGGCTCAATGCCCACAAACTCAAAAATCCCTGTATCAGACGTTTGTTTTAACGACTGTGTCATCCCAATTTCATCATACACTTCTTTTGGCGTTCCATGTGTATTAATCATAAAGCCTTTTTTACCGCTAAGTAGGCGTTGCATCGTTCCGTCTTCACCATATGCATACGCATATCCATATGCGAATACGCGATCTACGTAGCCCTTTAACACAGCAGGAAGACCTGTCCACCAAATAGGGTAAATGAACGTTACAACATCAGCATTTGTTATATATTCTTGCTCGGCTTTTATGTCTGCTGGCGTTTCCCCTTTTTGAAACGTTTCAAAGTCTTGTCCACTTAAAATCGGATTAAAATGAAGCTTATACAAATCACGCACAACTACATGGTGACCCTGTTCTTCTAATGAAGCTACTGTTGTTTTTAAAATAGCGTGATTAAAGCTTTCTGGATTTGGATGAGCATACACGATTAAATGATTCATTTTTCATTCTCCTCTTTTAGTTTGATATCTAACTATCAGCACGAAGAAAAGGCAGATTCAAAACCTACCTAATACTTTTTCGAGCAATTCCTCTAGCTGAACTTGTTCTCCAGAAGATAAATCACCGTACACTACCTCATTTAGCACGTCTGAAACTTCTTGGAAAATTCCTTGAAGTTCTTCGCCCTTTCTAGTTAAGGTAATATAGGTCACGCGACTATCCTCAGCAGCTCGTTGTTTTTGGATCAGCTCCAAACTAACAAGCTTATTGACAAGAACTGTAACCGTTGGTTTTGTTCGATAAATTGCTTCCGCCAGCTCTTTCATCGTCAGACGCTTAAATTTATATAGTGCCCACAGTAAATCACCGTGTGAAGGTGCAAGACCTGTTACCCCACGTTTATGAAGCTCTGACAACAGAAGATGATTGGCTTCTTCTCTAATTCGACTAATAAGTGATACTGCATTTTTCTTCGCCATATTGCTATTATAGTTAGATATCTAACTATAGTCAAGAAAAAAAGTGACTTCTCTGTCACTCAGTTTGTATGACGCATTTTTTTTAGCGGATACATCACGAACTCGCTTGTGCCAATAATTCGTTTTTCACTAATCAGGCCTAGCCCGTTACGACTATCTTTGCTGATTAGTCGATTATCCCCCATTACGAAGAAAAAATGCTCCGGAACTTTCATTGGTCCAAAATCGTTTGTAAGAAGCATGTCGTATTCTTGTGCTTGCTTTAAGTTATGATTTAAATACGGCTCTTGAATAATTTTCCCGTTGATGTAAAGCCGATCTCTCTTCATCTCAATTGTATCTCCCGGAAGCCCAATCACACGCTTTACATAGTGACGTTTTTTGGCCTGCTCTTTGTTTTTTATAATCACGATATCACCATGCTTAATGTCTCCAAGCGATGCAGCCAATTTATTAATAAACAAACGCTCACCGTTTTCTAACGTCGGATTCATTGAAGCTCCTGATACAGTATAGGGAGTAATAAGAAACGTACGCACAAGAAAGGCAATTCCAATTGCGTATAGCAACGCTCGAAACCAGCTTATCTTTTCTTTGTTTTTCTGTCTGTGCGTCATGCGGAATACCTCCGTTTCAATGCAGCTGTGATACAGGATAACCATTGTTCCCTGTATCTTTATTTTCACACACTGCATGCAATTTTTCCACAAAAAAAGTTAGCGATTATTCGCTAACTTTTCTCTATTTTCACGAAGTAGATAACGCCCTTATTTTTCCGATTTCACTTGATTAATTGCTTCATCAATTCGATTAATTTCTTCATTCATTTCGGTAAATTTCTTATCTCGAACTTGTTCAGCATACGTATCACGCATATCTTTCGCCCCTAGAATGCGCTTTTCTACGTCTTCAGCTGTCTCTTTGTCGATTAGCTTTTCCCCGACTAAAAAATCGTACGCGTCCATTAATCGATCGTATTCTCGTTGACTAATTAACACGTATGTGTCGTTAATTTTATCAAATCGCTTCATCTCTTCTACGTGTTTCCAAGGATCAACGCCTTTTAAAAGAGGAGCCGGAATCTCCGCTGAAGGAAGGTCATCATCCTCCACTTGATCCATCATTTCCTGCTGTTTTTCAACGGTTTGATCAGCTGTTTCATTCTTCTCCACATCATCTTGCTTGACGCTAACATCATCTGGATACTGAAAATCCGGTGCAAAATTACTCATTTCATAGCTATTAGACTGATAGGCTCCGCTTCCAAGTAGGTAGACTAGAAAATTGTAAATTTCCTTCCCAGAGGCATCGGGACTTTTTTTTATGAAGGCTTGAATTTCCGTTTTCATTGCCTTTGTGAGCTTCTTTTTGTCTTTTATGTATAAGCTCTCGCCTTCGTCTTCATTCCCTTTTATATACTGTTTTACAAGCTTACCTGTTTTTTGCTGATTCATTTCTTCTGCCGATTGTGGTGCTACTTTATAAATCGTCTTATGACGCTTTGTATTTGAGCTAGTCCCATTCGTTAAGGTTTCTGAGCACCCTGCTAGAAACAACACTGCACCAATCATAATGATTAGCCACCTGAACATTTTTTTCATCTTATCGCTCCCTTCATTCAAAATGGCCCAGTCTATATCATACTAAATTTTCCATTTAAAGGACATAATAAAATAGATACATTATTCTATTTTACTAGATACATCGTCTCATGCCTCCCATTTACCCCACTTAAACATTATGGTAGAATTACAATATTATTCTATTTAAATCCATAAAAATCCAGTTGGAGGGCGAACATGAAAAAAATTAAAAGAGGTCTGGCTGTAGCACTAGCAGCTTCGCTATTACCTATTGGCGGTATTTCTTCTGCCTATGCAGCGGATAAGCCGGTGGACTTGTACATCACACAAGACGTTGTTCCGGGTTCTGTGAACACGGAAATGTACACAAGCATTCAAGAGTTTCTCTATTCAAATGTCATCAACGGCAGCATTGACAAAAACGGAGCGGTTTATATTTATCCTCGAAATTCCATTACGCGCGGTGAATTTGTGATTATGATCGTAAATGCACTTGGCTTGAAGCAAAAGGGAAATGCGATGTCATTCGCTGATTTAAAACCAGGTAGCGCCTATTACAACGCGGCAACGATTGCTAGTAGCCATGGGATTATTAAAGGAATTGGCGGGAAGTTTGCACCAGGGCAAAAGATTACTCGTGCAGAGATTGCGGTGATGGTGTATCGTGCCTTCCAAAGTTCCGTACCGTTTAAAGATGTTACGGCTACAAAAGGCTTTACAGACGTTCCTGCGGGCTCTTACCCATGGGCATTTGAAGCCATTTATAAATCGGCAGCGAATGGTATTGTAAAAGGAAGCGGCACTCTTTTCAAACCGACAGATAATGCGACACGCGGTGAAGCTATTGTGATGATGAATCGTGCCCTCCATCAGGAAGCTGTGACAGCTAATGAACAAACGGAAGCAGCTACCTTCTTAAAAAATCACATTTTAAAAGGACAAGATCTTTTAGTAAAGCAAGATTTTAAAGGCTTAACAAACTTATACGGACGTGAAGGAACAGGCTTTTATCGCGCGGTCATTAACAACTATTCCACTCTCGTACAGGATATTATGAATGAAGGGGCCAAAATGACCTACGTTCCGGATCAAGATTTTACTGTGAAGCCTGTATACGTTTCTGGACACTTTGCTGCGTTTAGCGTAAAAGACTATACGTATTCGTTAACGGTCGAGCTCAATTCGACCACCATGACGGCTCCAAAGGATGCGTCTGCTCTGTACCGCATGAAAAAAGATTCTTCAGGCAACTGGCAAGTCTATGATATTCAACCTTATTCCGATGACTATATGAATCTAATCTATTTTGGATATGAACGATAATTTCTTAACGGCTATCTTCTTACTTGGAAGAAAGCCGTTTTTTATAGGATATATGCGTATACAAGCCGTTTATCAGTGACATATAAATAGAGTAGAAACAACTTTGATAGAAAGGCTTTGATACTCACATGTGTAATTTTAAAATTGATTCAATTACCATTGGTGACGTAAGCGGAGGCATTATTAATTTCGGACCCGTTCACACGATTTCCCCTATCTCAAACAGTGTTGAAACATCAGGATCTGGTAGCCAAAACACTTCTCCAGCAAGCACGATGGCATCTCTCGGAGGAAGCTCAGGCTCTTCTAGTGGTGGGCCTAGCGGAAGTTCCGGCAGTATGGCGCCACAAGCTTCACCACCAATGGGGCCTCTTTCAATCGGCCTGCCCCCACATGTTATGAAACAGTCTAAAAAAAGATCCTAATTGTCCACTGCTACTGCGGAAGCAGCTGCGCACCGCAAACTTTTTCGTAAAATTCAATCGGACCTGCTTCATAAAAGATCACCGATTCATATCCTTTTGCTTTCATATCTTGAAGACATCTCTTCACAAGGCGCTCTCCAATACCTCGCTTTCGTTCTGACACCAGTACCCCCATTGGTCCAAAGTGTTGGCTTCGCTGCTCATATGTATCATAGACGGCAAAGCCAACGATTTTCTTTTCGTTCTTAGCTAGAAACAAAGGCATGACTTGTTGGTTGAAAGCTTCAGAAACCGTGTCAGCCCACTTGCTCGAAAAATTCTCTCTTACGAAGGAAAGCACTTCCTCTTTTTCGCTGTACGCGGCACGCTCAATGTCATTTGATCTTTCTAAAAATGATAGATCGTGTAATGATCGTTCTAAATTTCGCGCATAGATCGTACGCATCGCGATTCTCTCAACTGGTATTTCGCAGTCGCACACAAATGAGAGCCAATAAGGATGATTACTTTTACATAACGCTTTTAATAGGTGACCTTCATTTAAAAAGATCTGGTTATAGCGTTGCATATAGTAAATGGCTTCATCTATAACCTTTTCGAGCTCTCTTGTTAGCTTTCTTTGTATCAATACATGAACAGGGCCTGCCTCCTCAACGGGATGATCGTGCAACCATTTCTTCATTACTGATACACTTGGACAATAAGAGGCGGCTTCTTTTAACACGCCTGTCGCTTCTTCCATCATGCTCACAAACAAATCAACCGTACTCATTACTTCTGTATCTGTAAGGGCTAATGAACGTGTAACACGGCCTGTCAGATAATATGTGCTCATTATGCTTTATCCCTCCCCTTTGTGTGTAAACTATTCTCTCTCCGTCCCTAAATTCCTTCCCATATCACACCTACACCGGGAATAATGAGGGATGATGCCCCTTTTGACGTTTAAATCGCCCGACAAATAGAAAAAGCCCTTGGTATCTACCAAAGGCTTTTCTAATTTCCCCCAGCACAAATCACTGAGTTTACGTGAGCTCTTTTTGTCTTTGTATTCGATGCTCAATAAAAATCCGCTCAATATATGCATTGAGCTGCTGTTGAAGAAGCTTTTTTTCCTCTGTTGAACGGGTATCTGCAATTTTTTCTTTTAACTGCTTCACATATGATTTTTGTTCCACCGACAATTGATGAGACAGAATCATAATCCGATCTCCCTTTCCCTATAGAAGCTTCACTTTTCCCCTTACGTTCTACTATTTATGTGAACCCCTTTTATGCGATATGCTTTACTATATGCATTACACCATGATAAACATTCTTCCTCAAGCAAGTTGTGAAGACACCTAACAAACTTTTTTATTAAGCAGGAACAGCAAAAAAAAGAAAACCAAGCATCGGTTTTCTTTTTGTACTTTTATTTAACTTTAAACACGATCATCGCTGGTTTGCCACTTTCTCCGTACTGTAGGTCAATCCCCTTTTTAATGTAAAGACGGTATGTTTCACCTGACCTGTATCCCTTCACAGGCGGTTTCACAATCACCGTATGATCATCTTTTATATGAATTTTCGTTGAAATAATTTGTTCTTTTGAATTTTTAATGTAAATTCCCTTGTTTACTATGAGCTCTTTGTTCATGCCATGGTCAAAAACAAACTCCCATTCCTTTTGTGGAGAAACGGTTTGTTGAGATTGAGCCTGTACGGTTGGAGCCTTTGTGAACGTAGAAAAACCCATGGCCACTAGTGACGTAACAAGCACTGTAGATAACAGTCGTTTCTTTTCCATCCTCGTAGTCTCCTTGCTTTTAGATAAATAGCCTAACACTATCATATCATATTTTCACAAAAGAGAAACGAAAATTATTAGAAAATACAGAATTCAATCACACTCTCCATTATTTATGCGGAACAGACGATCCACCCGCATTTCGTAAAAAGCCAATAACTCCTCCAATCAACATTCCCACTAATGCTGGTAATACCCATCCAAGTCCATCGCTATAAAGCGGTAGAATCGGAGATAGCACATCGTCAATGCTTTTAACTGAAAGCCCTCCACATACGCTTACAACAAGTGTAAAGAATAAACTTACCTGGTACACCTCACTCTTTCCAAAAAACACAGGGTGTAGGAATGTTAAGATCGCTAAAACGATCGCCACTGGATAGATGATCTCAAGCACAGGTCCAGAGAACTTGATTAAATTCGTTAACCCCACATTTGAAATCGCGATGCTTAGAACCGATAAAATCACTACGAATGACTTGTACGAAAGCTTCGGATACAGCTTATTGAAAAAGGAAGAACAGGATGTCATAAGACCGACACTTGTCGTCAAACACGCCACGGTAATCATTAATCCTAAGAGAATTTGTCCGTAAAAACCAAAATAATACTGTGACACGCTAGACAAAATGCGACCACCGTTTTCGAAATAGCCTAACTCCCCTACGCTTGATGCGCCCATGTAGGCAAGTGCGGTGTAGAGCGCTGCTAAGATAACAGCCGCAATAATTGTTGCTTTGGCACACGTAATCATGATTTGCTTTTTACTTGTAATGCCTTTTTCCTTCATCGCATTAATAATGATAATGCCAAAAACAAACGCAGCGAGCGTGTCCATCGTCAAGTACCCGTTTTGAAAGCCTTTAAAAAAGACATGGGACTCATACGCTTTGACCGGTGCCTGTATCGGACTGATCGGTTTGATCACCGCAATGAGGACTAAAAGACCGATGAACGTTAGCTTTAGCGGCGTTAATACTTTCCCAATCACATCGACAATCTTTGTTGGATTCAGTGCTAAAACGCACGTTAAGCTAAAAAACAAGATCGTGAAAATAGCCAATGGAAGCGGGCCATGATCCTCTGGTAAAAACGGCGTCACCCCAATTTCAAATGAAACGGTTCCCGATCTCGGGAGTGCAAAGAGTGGGCCAAGCGTTAAATAAAGAATAATCGAAAAAATTAGCCCAAACACGGGATGAACTCGTTTTACAAGTTCTAATAAATCCGTTTTTCCTGAGAAACCAAACGCAAGAACCGTCATAAGCGGAAGTCCGACCCCCGTAACGAGAAAACCAAGGTTTGCTTCCCAAAAATTAGTTCCTGCCGACTGCCCAAGCATAGGAGGAAAAATCAAATTCCCCGCGCCGAAAAACAAAGCAAATAACATTAATCCAATGACTAAAACAAACGAAAACGGTGCTTTATTGGACATACGAAAACCTCCAAGTTGTAAATATTAAGAAAATTCAAAACAACACTACCGTCTTTAGGCGATAGAATGAACAGGTAAAACAGCACAGTTTTCGTTTACGACAAAATAAAAACGCCTCGCAACATCCAGGTTTCCCTGGTCAGCTGCTGAGGCGATATAATCGCGATACCACTCAACTTCCCTGCTTTCCTTACAGAAAACAGGCTCTAGAAGTCTACTCGACTTCAGTCTATTAACGAGACTAACCGTTACTCACTAATCTGGCTTTTTATCCATTTCATCAGTAAAGCTCAAAGGTGACATTCAAAAAGGGCTCACGATCGTTCTTTCAGCCGTGGAACGAATTTCTGTGCGTTTAGGTTCCTTTTCTACTCTTCCTTATCGTTGCGCTCACATATGCTGTGTTAACTACCTTCATTTCAATATGCCGATTATATTAAGGTTTTGATTAGTTGTCAACCGTTACTTGCTTTTTGACAGATAATTTCGATGGTTTTAATACGGAGGCAACCATGACAAGCAGTGAGCCAACCCCTATTAGTCCTAGTACCGATCCAGGTGCGCCAATATGATATCCGTCGAAAAATAATAAGCTTCTCATTCCATCTACGCTAAAGCGGAACGGTACCCATGAATAAAGAAGATCATTCGTCAAGCTTGGTAAAAATTCTTTCGGTAAACTTAAGATCGGCATTGAAAAGAAGAATAACAAAAGAAAAATGGGCGCTGCTGCAAATCCAATCCAATTTAAGAGCGCATTTTGCAGTAAGAAAAACATATACCCAACAAAAAAGACAAACACAGACATTGACAATACGTCAGTGATATTTGCGTTTAAGACAGATGTGGCAATGGTTAGCATGACCGCCGAAATGACCCCTACAAATAGCACACCTGTAACTAACTGTGCAGCAACGGAGGAAAGTCTAAGTTTTGTATGAGTAATTTTTCTCATAGCCACAAATAAAATCATACTGCTAATGAACGTTGTCAGCCAAAGCGTTTGTGTGAGCATCGTAGGCAAATTCCCATTTCCACTACGTTCCCCTACTTTGTTAATTCTTTCCTCTTGAGTATGAATCGGATTTGTTAACAGTTTGGCTTGGTTAATCGTGACGACGTTTGTTTGTTTGGCGATCTGATCATACATCATCTGCTGCACTTGATTGTTCATTTTCATGATTATTCCCTCAAGCATCTGCTTGCTCGCCGTTGCTCCTGTGTAATTCATCCCTTCATTAATGAGAATCTTCACCTCAGGGATATTGGCTTTTTCGGTTGGTAAGCTCATCACATTAGCAGTCAAATCTTCTGGCAAAACGATCGCTGCATAATATTTTCTCTCATCCATCTTTTGACGCGCGTCTTCTTCGCTCGCTTCCATTCCCCACTTCACAGGCAATTCTCCCGTGCTGCCTAAACTCTTCTCGATCCTTTTTCCGAGGTTAATTAGTTTATTATCTGGTGTCTTTGAACCCGTATCCTCTACTACCATTGCAATCGGTAAGTCTTTTGGAACTGGATTTGTCGTTGAACCCATAAAAGCAAAGGTGAAAATAGCCACGGCTACTGCTATTCCTAGTAATCCTAACCATACCATCTTCTGCTTTAAGAATAATCTAAACATAAAATAATCCCCTCTTTTAGACAACATGATGTTGTTTATTTGTCATATTGATGATTCAATAACATTATTAGGCAACTAGACGTTTCGCTCAATACGCAATAACGTGGCATTTGTCAGTTAAACGACAGTTTGACAAAAAGTATCAATTATTTTGAAAGAAAGAGGAATGAAAATGACTAAAAAGACCGATCTTCGCGTACGCCGAACACGAAAGGCCATTCGAGACAGCTTTCTCTTACTCATTGACAGTAAAGGATTTAATGCCATTACCATTCAGGACATCGCTGACGAAGCGATGATTAATCGCGCGACCTTCTATTTGCATTACTGTGATAAATACGAACTGTTAGCAACACTTAGCGATGAAGTCCTTACTGACCTAATCACAAGCTTTAATCCCTCTCAGCACATTAAAGACCGAAAAGTTCAAATGAGCCATATTCACGAGCACATTGTGAGTGGATTTGGAAGCGTTCAACGCCATGAGGATTTTTACAAAGTTATGCTTGGGAAAAACGGCATTTACGACTTTAACATTAAAATGTATGAAGCGATTAGACAAAAATTCATTCACGAATACGACTTGATGAACCTAAGGGATGAGGATTTTCATATTCCTAAGGACTTATTAACCCATTTCGTCGCCTCCGCATTTAGAGGGGTGCTAACATGGTGGATTCAGAGTGAACAGCGCCAAACACCAGAGGAGTTAGCCAAACAGTTGGCTAAAATTATTACAACAGGTCCGTTACAGGCGGCTGGATTTGTGTTTGAAGATCACAGCTAACGTCTGCTGCGTTTATGTTGATCCAAATTATTCTATTAAATGATAACATATCCAGATTATGTATGGAAAAATGAATATACTAAAAAACGGCAAAAAAAGAGCCATATGAGTATGGCCCCTTTACGACATTATGATTCGTTTATTTTCAGCCCTACTAGTGCTAAGCCAGGACCGTAAGGCGTTTGATGAACGTCCAACAAAAGTTCCTCTGTATATGGAAGAATCTCCTTTTGGATCGCTACTTGAATGTCATTGACCTCGATCAGAACATCCCCTTCCTGCTCCTCATCAAACGCTAATTTAATATTTGGCATCTCACAGCTAATTCCAGCGAAATAGAGACGAATGCCTGGTACATCTTGCTCGTACAGCACATCTAATACGAGCTGTTTCGCTTCTTGCGTCATTTCCATTTTTTCGTTCCTCCTATGAAAGAATTTTTAACCACAGATATAATCCGACTAATGTAAATAAAAGCACTGGGATTGTAATAACAACTCCTACTTTTACATACGTGCGCCAAGAAATATACACACCTTTTTTTGCTAATACATGTAGCCACAAGAGCGTCGCTAATGACCCGATTGGCGTCATCTTCGGTCCAAGATCTGATCCGATGACGTTTGCGTAGATAAGCGCTTCTCGGATGATGCCATTTGTGTGACTATCTGAAATAGCTAGCGCATTAATCATTACCGTCGGGA
The DNA here is from genome assembly GCF_022646885.1 of Priestia koreensis. GTDB lineage: Bacteria > Bacillota > Bacilli > Bacillales > Bacillaceae_H > Bacillus_AG > Bacillus_AG koreensis_A. The sequence goes on from NZ_CP061868.1 coordinate 2,362,364, forward strand.
GGTTATTCATCACAGACGAAAGCACCGCAGCAAGGGCACCCATCCCAACAGTCGCCGCAAATAATCCTTTCGATGCAAATGTCTCTAACCACTCTGTAAGTACATGTGTAAGACCGACATTTTGAAGACCGTATACGACTACGTACATACCGATCGAAAAGAACACAATCGCCCACGGAGCTCCTTTTAAGACGGCTTTTGTGGAAATAGCAGGACTCCTTCTACTCGCTACTAATAAGACAATCGCAATCACTCCGGCAATAATCGAAACAGGAATCCCCAAAGCTTGACTAGCGAGGTATCCTGCAAAAAGCGCGCCCATAATCCACCAAGATAGTCGAAACATTTTGTGATCACGAATGGCTTCTGAAGGACGTTTTAATTCAGCAACGTTATACGTCTTCGGTACAACCTTGTAGGAAAATAAGTACAGAACGATGAGCGTCCCGAGCAAAGCAAACAAGTCTGGCACAATCATGCGTGTTGCATACTCGTTAAAGCCAATACCAAAGAAATCGGCTGACACAATGTTCACTAAGTTGCTTATTGTAAAAGGCAAAGAAGTTGTGTCTGCCACAAATCCACTTCCAATAATAAAGACAAGTATCACTCGCTCATCGTAGTTTAGTGCGCGTACCATCGCAAGAACGATTGGCGTCAAAATAAGCGCCCCTCCGTCGTTTGCAAAAAACGCTGACACAATGGCACCGAGCACAATGAGAAATAAATAGAGACGCATTCCTCTTCCCTTTGCCATTCTTGCCATATGTAGCGCCGCCCACTCAAAAAAGCCAACTTCGTCCAATACGAGCGAAATAATAATGAGCGCCACAAGCGTCAATGTCGCATTCCACACGATGCTTGTTACTTCCGCTACGTCATGGAACGAAACAACCCCTGCGAGCAGCGCTAATGCTCCTCCTGCACAAGCAATCCAGCCAATTGAAAGACCTTTTGGCTGCCAAATGACGAGTACAAGCGTTAAAAGGAAAATAAGTGAAGCAATGATTAAAGAACTCAAGCTTCTTACCCCCACTCTATAAAACGATAATTCCGTTCTCAATAGTAGCCGAATTGCCCGTTTATCGCAATATATAGAATCATTTAAAGTTTCTAGTGGCAATTTTACCCTTTAACTAATATAATAAGTTTATAAACTAATATAATTAGTTAAAGAGGAGACCGATGAAAATGAAAATAAAAAAATATGAGTCTGTTTATCAACTAACTGAGCTTCCCCACCTGTTCCCTGTCAACTGCTACCTTGTTGAAGAAAGGGATGAAGTAACGTTAATTGATGCCGCTCTTCCCTTTAGTGCAAAAGGAATTATAAAAGAAATTGAGAACATCCAAAAGCCACTTACACGCATTTTGCTTACACACGCACACGATGACCACGTCGGAGCACTTGATGCCATTAAAACTGCTTTTCCTCATGCAAAGGTCATCATTTCGCAACGCGATGCTCGTCTCATGAAAGGAGATCGATCACTAGATGCGCATGAGCCTCAGCTTCCCATCAAAGGCGGTGTTCCTAAATCCTTAACTACGGTTCCTGATCAAACCATCACGCACGGTGATATGATCGGTTCCTTGCAAGCTATCGCCACACCTGGTCATACGCCTGGGCATATGGCTTATCTTGATACACGAAGCGGGGCCCTCATTGCAGGTGATGCTTTTCAAATACGTGGCGGAATGGCAGTTTCTGGCACATTAAAATGGCGCTTTCCCTTCCCTACGTTTGGCACTTGGAGTAAAGAGCTTGCGCTAGAAAGCGCTAAAACGCTGTCTGATTTGAAGCCATCCCTACTTGCTGTTGGACATGGGAATTGGCTTGTAAACCCTAGTTCTTCTATGCAAAAAGCCATCCGTGAAGCAGAAAAAGGAGGTATCCAGTATGCGCCAAGGTCTTGATCAAACGGCCGTTGTCAAAACGGCTGCACTCCTAGCAGAGCGTGATGGCTATGAGAGCGTCACGTTAGCTTCTGTAGCGAAGGAGCTCGGAATTAAAACCCCTTCCTTATACAATCATGTAAAAGGATTAAAAGGGCTGCGTAAAGACCTTGCCTGCTACGCCATTGAACAGCTCGCTCACAAGCTAACCCTATCAGCAGTGGGACGTTCGGGAGACGAGGCGATTCTTTCAGTCGGATTTTCTTACATTCAATTTGTCCGAGATCACCCTGGCTTATATGAAGCAACATTTCGTGCTCCTGACCTTAGTGATCCCGATATTATGAGAAAAGGCGACCAAATCGTTCAGCTTCTTATAGTGATTCTCAATTACTATCCTTTAGCTGACACCGATCGAATTCATGCCGTAAGAGCTCTACGAAGCCTTGTACACGGATTTGCCATGATCGAAATGAACCGCGGATTTAATCTATCTGTTGATAATGAAGAAACGATTCAATTTATGCTTAAAACCTTTATTAATGGACTGCCAAAACAACTATAACGAACTTCTATTATTTATAATAATTATAAATAAATATTGATTTTAATTTTAGATCTGTTATAATTAGTTCATAGAGTATTACAGGACATCTAAAGGAGGAAATCACATTGAATACACAACACTTATTAAACCAACAAATCGCAAACTGGAGTCTTTTAAATACAAAATTGCACCGTTTCCATTGGTATGTGAAAGGTCCTCACTTTTTCACGCTACATGAGAAATTTGAAGCGTTTTATAATGAAGCAGGCACAATTATTGATGATCTTGCCGAACGCCTACTCAGTATCGGTGGACAGCCGATTGCAACGATGAAAGAGCACCTTGAGCAAGCGACGCTTTCTGAAACAAATCATGAACAAACAGCAGAAGACATGGTACGTACGCTAGTCGACGATTATTCATTGATTATTGAGGAAGCAAAACAGCTCATTGAAGTGGCAGGGAATGAAGATGATGAAGCAACAGCTGACTTTTTCGTTGGCATGGTAAAAGACTTACAACAACGTACTTGGATGCTAAATGCTTTTTTAGGGGCTTAATACAAAAGCTATAATTTAAAATAAAGGGAACTCCCGTTTTCAGGAGTTCCCTTGTTTTATGCGTTTACACAACTTTACAATAACGATGTTGAATTATTAGTTTGATTATTACCACTAGATCAGCTTCTTAAAAGGTGCTAAAACTCTTAGGTAATTTTAAATCAAACGTCATCTGTGGTATTTCATCGTCATCAAAAATCCGTTTAGGACTGTGTATCTAAGCTGATAATATTTTCTCGTTTTAGTTAAGACAAGAACGATTTGCTATTACTGAATGGAGATATTTCCTACGTATTGAGCAGTACCTCTTGAACTTACAAATTCAACCGCTAAAATATAACTGCCTTTATTACTCGGGAATTTAAGCTCTCTGTGGTCATCCATTTTCAGTTCAATTCGTTGTTTGCCATTCAGTAGAACAGCTTTTAATGTTGGATCTGTCCAAATATCCCCACCATTTTCTTCGTTCTCCTGAAAATCCAAGAAAACTTTTTCGCCTGGGGAAATCTTTATTTTATCTTGTGATAATCCAAACTTTTGAACATCTCCTATTCTTTGATTTACATCCCCACTCGATGAACTCCAGCTTATATTACCTTCTGTTAATTTAACAGAAGGTTTGCTCTCTAACGATAAGTGGGCAGTCGGAACACCCACATCATAATCCTCCCTAAAGCATCCTGTTAATGCAAAAGTGAACAATACACCAATCAATAATCTAAAAAAACCTTTCATTTCATCCCCCTTCCTTTTGTTACAACAATCTTAGACCCCTATCAAAATCATAAATCTTAAATGGATATTTTAACACAAATATCCATTTAAGATTTATATGAAACGATCACTTAAAATCCACCTTTTTCTTTCTCGTAGCAAATACAAAAAAGATCGAGAAAATAACTTCTCGATCCTTGTTTATACGTTCAAATGAATTAAAAATAAAATACCAAAAATGATGGCCATAATCATATGCTGTTTTTTCGTCACGAGATTTTTCTTCGTTTTTTTCTTTGCATGGTGATTCCATCCTAAAAGAGCTAGCACGACGAGCGCTAAAAACGTTGCAATGCCTGTATACATCGTAAGCTTTTCATCCGTTTGAAAAATGAAAAAATATAGGCCATGTGCAAATCCTAAACAAAGTGTGACAATCCCTAAAAAGATATGATGCGTTCGTAGTAACAAGTATAATTGCTGTGCCCATTCAACAAACGGAATTTTCCGTTTTTTCATTTGGAGCCATATGTGGCGAAGAAGCCACAATACGCCAGTCGTAATCCCTATAATCTCAGCGAGCGTTCCGACGTTTTTATTGAGACCTTTTAAGGCGCGTATGCCTCCTGCTCCTGTTCCAAAACGATACATTGTCACCGCAAACATTCCGGCGGCTACAAGTAAAAGCACAATACCACCAATTCGAATGAGGGGCGAGATCACTTTCATTGTTTTTTGCGCATGTTCTTTTGACATGAGAACCTCCATTTATGAAAACCTTCATTATGATTGTTATTGTACCTTACCCCACGACGTATACGCATTAAAATTCCATTAAAAATAGTTAAAGATTCACTGATTAACAAAAAGCCCTAGAAACACGTTCTAAGGCTTTCTCCAAATTTACTGCTGAACCCATACAGAAACAGAACCACCGTTTACAGGAAACGTTGCATAACCATCTGATCCAATCGTAATTTTATCTGTTCGATTTCCTGTGAGATCATACCAGATTTCTCCCGCATTAGACGTTCCCACATACATTCGCTTCGATCCGCCAGGACCATCGGTAATGACCGTCGCAAGTCCAGATTTTGCTTTTGTACTATCTCCTTCTCGAGTCCATCCAATCACATCTGGATTATCGATGTAATCACGCTGCGTACCATAAGCATAGTCTTTTCTCGCTTTCAGCAATGGTTCAATTTTCGACTTCAATGCTGGAATTTCGCGTGTTGTCGTACCTTTTGTTCCGTACATATCGCCATAGAATACGGATGGATACCCGCCAGATCTCGTTAAAATAAACGCATAGGCTAACGGCTTAAACCAAGGCTGAACCGTTGATTCTAGTGATTGGCCCGGCTGTGTGTCATGATTCTCAACGAGCGTCACCGCTTTTGTTGGGTTAGAAGCGACTAGCGTATTGTTTAAGATATTTCGCATGTCATAATACCCGCCACCCGTTGATGCCGCATAAAAATTGTAGTGAAGCGGTGCATCAAATAGCGACTGATTGTAATTAACCTTTGCTAGATAGTTGTTGAGTGCACCTAGATCATTCTGCCAGTACTCTCCTACCGTAAACATTTCTTTTCCAGTGGCTGCACGCGCATTATCCACCCAGTCTTTTAAGAACGAAAACTTAATATGTTTCACCGCATCTAGGCGGTATCCATCTAATCCCACTTCATTTGCATACCATACGCCCCATTTTTTCATCTCGTTTACAACGTCAGGATGATCGTAATCAATATCTGCATACATTAAATAATCGTAATTTCCGTTCTCTGATGATACCTCCCAATCCCATGCTTTGCCGGTTCCCCTAAACTTAAAGATGCGGCTCAAGCTTCTCGATTGATCCCAGTCCGTTCCATCGAAGTGAAACCACTGCCATTTAAAATTACTATAGGTCGTTCCTCGTCCCGGGAAGTTAAAACCCGTCCAAGCTTGAATATTATATTCTCCAGACGTTTCTTGATTTCGATTGCTCGGATTTACTTCAACCGCCGTTACGTTTTCCGTGTAGTCTGCCCCCGCTTTGTGGTTCATAACCACGTCTCCATAAACCTGTATACCGTTTGAATGAAGCGTATTAACAGCGGATTTTAACTCGGCTTTCGTTCCGTACTTTGTACGCACGGTGCCTTTTTGATTAAATTCCCCTAGATCGTACAAATCGTACGGTCCGTATCCAACATCCGCTTGACTTGTTCCCTTGTATGCAGGCGGCGTCCAAACCGCTGTTATGCCAACGCTTGATAAATACGGAGCATCGGTGCGCAATCGGTTCCATTGCTGGCCGTCATTTGGAACATACCATTCAAAATATTGCATCATCGTTCCATTTGTTGCAGCCGCTTTCGCCTCTTTTGGCTGTGCAAGCGATGGCACTAATAGCATGGTTGAAAACATTGTAATGGCCGCAAAGCGACTTCTCTTCTTCCACTTCTTTTTCATTTCTCCCACTCCCCTAAATAAATGTAAGCGCTTCAATTATGTCATACTATAAAAAAAGAGCGGCGTCTATAGTCAAAGATAAAAGATGGGTCTATAGACCTTATTTTTAATCTTCGACTCTTTTTCCTTCTTATAATAGTAAAGCTATGTACTCTTTTTTTCTCAACATAAAAACCAAATTGACATCTTGACATCATTTCTCTTTACTTCTTGTACTCTCTATCGATATGATGAAGAAAAGGAGGCGATCATCATGACAACCCTACAAATTGGCGACCACGTAACCGCCATTTACAAAACTGGAAAATATATCGGTGAAATTACGAATACTCGTCCTGGAACAGTTCTCGTAAAAGTGTTAGCCGTAATGAAACATCCTCGTCAAGGAGATCTACATAACCCAAACGAAGTTGATGTACCGCTTTTTCACGAACGTAAGGCTCTTGCCTTTCGCGAGCAAACGAATATTCCGGAGAAGATGGTTAAACCTTTTGACGGAGACATTCCTGAATACAAGGAGTCGCTTATCACTTCGTTTCAATCCCTACAAGAGCAGCTTCGTGCAGAAGAAACGCCTTTTGCGACAAGAAGCTTAGAAACATTAGCAGCGATTCAACCAGAATATGAGCGCATGTACAAAATCGTGTTACAATCATAAAAAAAGATGATCAGGAGATCCTGATCATCTTTTTTTATGAACAAATTCGCTGTTGCGTCGGATGCCCCAATTTTTCAAGCATATCCTTCGTCATTTTTTCTAAGTCATAAGAAGTATGAAAGCCCCATTCTGCTTTGGCACAAGAAGAGTCGATACGATCCGGCCAGCTTTCAGCAATCGCTTGGCGAGCAGGGTCCACTTCATAGTTCATCGTAAAGGATGGAATATGCTTCTTAATTTCCGCGGCGATTTCAGAAGGTTCAAAGCTCATTGCCGACACGTTAAATGCGTTTCTGTGCGCTAGTTTAGAACCGTCCGCCTCCATCAAGTCAACGATGGCTTGGAGAGCATCCGGCATATACATCATATCCATGTAGGTTCCCTGTGCAATATAAGATGTATAGGCTTGCTTTTTGATTGCTTCGTAATAGATCTCAACGGCGTAATCGGTTGTTCCTCCGCCTGGTGGTGTCACGTAAGAGATAAGACCAGGAAAGCGAAGGCCTCTCGTATCTACACCAAACTTATGATAATAGTAATCACATAAAAGCTCACCTGATACTTTGTTCACTCCGTACATTGTGGTCGGACGCTGAATGGTATCCTGCGGGGTGTCATTCTTTGGCGTAAGCGGACCAAATGCCCCGATGGAGCTCGGTGTGAAAAATTGACAGTTCAACTCTCTTGCTGTTTCAAGTGCATTCACTAATCCCCCCATATTCAAGTTCCACGCAAGAAGCGGCTTTTGCTCTGCTGTCGCAGAAAGCAATGCTGCTAAATGAATAACGGTATCCACTTTATAACGATTCGCAATTTCAAACATGGCTTTTTCATCCGTTACGTCTAACGTTTCAAATGGTCCTGAATGCACCACTTTGCTATCAATACGACGAATATCTGTTGCAACTACCCCTTCTTCGCCGTATAACTCACGCAGCTTCATCGTTAATTCTGATCCGATCTGTCCTAGTGCCCCTGTAACTAGAATTCGTTTCATCAAAATTCCTCCCTATCCTCTCGATGTCCACAATTCTTAAATGATTCCCATCTCTTTTCCTACTTTTTCATACACCGCTAACGCTTCATCTAGCATTTCCTTCGTATGTGCAGCTGTTGGCATGTTGCGAACACGCCCTGTTCCTTGAGGAACGGTTGGAAACACAATGGATTTTGCGTATACCCCTTCTTCATTTAACCGTTTACTAAATTCCTGCGTTTTCGTCTCTTCCCCGATGATACAAGGTGTAATCGGAGTTTCGCTATGTCCGATATCAAATCCTAGCTTCTTCAAGCCTTGCTTCAAGTAGTCGGCGTTCTCCCACAGTTTTGTTTGAAGCTCTGTGCTCGTCATTAAAATCGTAATGGCTTCAATACAAGAGGCAGCTGCTCCTGGCGTGACGGCCGTCGAGAATAGGAATGGTCGACTTCTCACCTTTAGCCAGTCAATCAAATCTTTGCGACCTGCGACATAACCACCGACAACGCCAATGGCTTTAGATAATGTACCAATTTGAAAATCTACTTTATCAGACAAACCAAAGTGTTTTACCGTTCCCGCACCGTTTCCGAGTACACCAGAACCATGTGCATCATCAACGTACGTAATCAAATCAAATTCTTCCGCAATTGCCACAATTTCAGGAAGCTTTGCAATGTCTCCGTCCATTGAAAAGACGCCGTCTGTAATGACCATAACCTTGTTGTAAAGGCCTGAACTTGTCGCCTCTTTTGCTTTAGCACGAAGATCTTCCATGTCAGAATGGTTATAGCGAATGGTTTTTGCTTTTGACAAGCGGCAGCCGTCAATAATGGATGCATGATTTAATTCATCCGATAAGATGGCATCATGTTTATCCATCACAGCGGAAATAGCGGCCATATTACAGTTGAATCCAGATTGATAGGCAATGGCTGCTTCTGTATGCTTAAACTCAGCAAGCTTCTCCTCAAGCTTTACGTGAATATCAAGCGTTCCATTGATCGTACGAACAGCCCCTGCGCCAACACCATATTTTTTCGTTGCTTCGTTACAAGCATCTATTAGACGAGAATCTGTTGCGAGTCCTAGATAATTGTTAGATGAAAGGTTAATTAACGTTCTGCCACCAATTGTGATCGTTGGTCCATTTGCTCCTTCTACTGGATCAATGACGTTATAAAGCCCTTTCCCCTTCAGATCCTCTAAATTTTCTGTTAAAAACTTTTGTAGTGTATGACTAGACATTCACACATCCCCCTTCATAATATTCAACTAGACAAAAGTTGTAGCAATCTCTTCACTCACAACTTTGCAACCCCTTACATTCCTCTATAAGAAAACAAGTGTCTTTCTCAAAAGTACACATAAATCTTTTTAAAAGCTTACTATAATAACATTTATTAAGGATATAATATTATAAATATTTAGAAATGTCCACAATAAAAAGACAGATAAAACACAATAGATGGCTCGATTATTTTCACAACCAGTCGCTCCGCATATAAAAGCCCTCTGCATCATGTCGCAGAAGGCTGATCGCTTATTCGTTGATAATTTCTTGAAGAGCTTGCTCTAAGTTCATATACCGAAACGTAAAGCCTCGGCGCAAAAAACGATCCGGAACACAGCGTCTACCGGTTAGCGCAAGCTCAGGTGCAGCACGCATAATGACATAAGCCCCTAGCTTCACCAATGGTGTTGGTGCCTTTGGTGACCATCCCTTATTCAGCACGAAACGGAGCGTTTTCATAAATTCTTTATTCGTAACGGGAGAAGGTCCAGTCGCATTAAAAATCCCTTCAAATTCCTCTTGTTCAATGACCGTTAAAAACATTTCATTTAAATCGTCTAGGTGAATCCAACTTATATATTGCTTGCCAGATCCTACGGTTCCACCTAGACGACGGTTTGCAAGCTTTCGTAGCGGCTCTAATGCTCCTCCATTCTTTCCAAGCGCAAAGCCAATCCGGAGCAGCACTCTTCGCGTTCCGATATGTTCTTGTGAGAAAAATGCTTCCTCCCACCTTTGGCATACGTCTACCGAAAACCCCGTACCATGTGGGGCGGTTTCATCACAAACATCTGTCGTATCACCAAAAATGGCAAGTGACCCTGCCTGTATAAAAGCATTTGGAGGATCGTCACTGCTTTTAATAACGTCATGCAACACGCCAACAGAATCTAACCGAGACTGCAAAATTTCCTGCTTGTTTTTTGGCGTATAAATACAATTGACACTTTTACCCGTAAAATTGACAACGGCTGTTGATCCGCTAATTTCCCGGACCCAATCGCCTCTCGTTTTTCCATCCCACTGTACGTATCTTCTTGGTGATTCTCCCCTTGATGAAGATCGCGTGAGAATGACCACTTCATAACCCCTAGCAATTAAATAGTCGGCAAGCGCCTCACCTAAAAATCCGGAACCCCCTGGAAGAACTACCTTCCGCATTCTCATCACTTCCTCTGCTTTATCCTCTTCAATAGTTCGGTACATTTATGAAAAATCCTGTTGCCCTGCTCATTTAAATCGGGGCGACCAAAGCATAATAGAGGATTATATGATAAAATAAGGAGATAACAAGACATAATAGAAGCTTTTAACACGTTAGGAGATCGATTGATGGAGAAAGAACAGTTAATGATTGATTTATGGAGACAGTTGTTGCGAGTAAACCGAGAGTTTAAGCAGGCTCTTCAACATATGAACGAACATACGGCCATTTCTAATTCAGGCATTGGAATCATTTTCAAGCTTGAAAATGAAGAGAAAATGAAAATGAACGAAATTGCAGATTACTTAGGCATTACCCTTGGCTCTGCTACTAGTATGATCGACAAGCTCGAAAAGCATGATATTGTAGAACGAACACGTTCGAAGGAAGATCGTCGGATTGTTTCTGTTCAGCTCACGGAACGCGGCAGAGAAGTACTAGAGAAAATTAGACAGTACTTTACGGACGAAGCAAAAACGATTTTTCATTCCCTTCCGGAAGATCAAATCGCAAACATGCTTGGAACGGTGGAACAAATTAGCAATTACCTTAACGATTACAACCAATCCAATAATGCAAAAAAATGAAAAGGAAGCCCTTCTTGATCCTCAAGGGCTCCCTTTTTTCGTTTTCAAAGCAGGGCGTACTTGCTTGCAAATTTACCTCGCTAAGTTACCTTCTATCTCTACATCTCCATCCTCTTTCACCCAAAATAAGACGATGTTTAATTGCCTGATCGTTACTTCATATATTCAACTAATTACGTTATGCCTTTGGTTTTGAGAAAGCGTTCTGTAAATCAGACACAAGCTGATCAAATTTACTTAACGCATTGTCCACTGGTTCCGTTGTTGTGAGATCTACGCCTGCTTTTTTCAATAGCTCGAGCGGATAGTCTGACCCACCGCTTTGTAAAAATTCCAAGTAAGCTGACTGAGCATCCTTATTTCCAGCTAACAGCTCATTTGCAATGTGAATAGCAGAAGCAAAACCAGTCGCGTATTTATATACATAAAACGGACGGTAAAAGTGTGGAATACGAGACCACCCGTATTTCACCTCGTCATCTAGTACGAGTGAAGGACCCTGATAATCAATTACGAGCTGCTCATAAATATCGCTAAATACCGTAGCGTTAAGTGGTTGGCCTTGTTCCGCAAGTTCATGCGTTTTCTTCTCAAATTCTGCAAACATTACCTGTGTAAAGAACGTCCCTTTAAATTTATCAATGAACTCATTTAATAAATAAAGCTTCGTTTCCTCATCTTCCGCATGATTAATCAAATAATTCATGAGCAAGATTTCATTGACCGTTGAGGCTACTTCTGCCACAAAAATGGAGTAGCGTGCAGAAATTTGCGGCTGATATTTACTCGAATAATAGCTATGCATCGCGTGACCCATCTCATGAGAGAGTGTAAACAAGCTGTCAATATTATCACGATGATTTAAAAGAACAAACGGATGAACACCGTAAACTCCTAGGTTATATGCTCCAGAACGTTTCCCTTTCGTCTCGCGAACATCGACATAGCGCTTTTCTTTAAAGCCTGCGAGCGTTTTTACGTAATCATCACCGAGTGGTGCAAGAGCCTTCAACATCGTTTCATACGCTTCGTCATATGGAATCTCTTTGTTTAAATTTTGAACAAGCTTGACGCTTAGATCATATTGACGCAAATCCTCAACACCTAACACCTGTTTTCGAATGTCACTGTAAGTATGCAGTGACGGCAGATGATGACGTGCCGCTTTAATTAAGTTCTCATACACTTCTTTTGGAACGTTATCACCAAACAGTGCCTTCTCTAATGCAGACGGGAAGTGACGAAGTTTGGCTGTCGTTGCATTCGTTTTTACAGTTGAAGAAAGCGTAGACGCAATGGAATTTTTCAGCTGTGCATAAGGCTTGTAATACGCTTTGTACGCTTCTTGACGTTTATTTCGATCATCGTCTTCAATTAATTTCGCATACAACCCTCGCGTCAGTTCCACATTTTCTCCATCATCGTTTGTTACATCACCAAATTTAATATCTGCATTGTTCATCATGCCAAACGTTTGCTTTGGTGACGAGAGCGCTTCACCTAAATGTGACAGCAGTTCTTCTTGATCTTTATTTAATACATGTTCCTTGTAGCGATACGTTTCATATAAATCATTCTCGAAGTATTGTAGTCCTTCTACCTCTTTTATGTATTGACGAAGCGTTTCCTCTTCTACGCTAAGAAGATAAGGAGTGAAAAATGAGACAGCTGCGCTATACTTCAAGCTAAGCTGAGTAGCACGATCAAGCAGCGCCTGTGCATCGCTATCACGTGTATCTAAATCTACGCCTAGCATGGCATAGACGTACACCAAATTGAATGTTTGACTTAATTCTTCCTTTTGAGTGAGAAAGTCAAACAAGTCTTTCCCATTTTCAATGGCATCGTTGTAACGACTTAACGACTCAATGCCTTTTTCCACTTCTTTATAAGCCTGTTCCCATGCCTCTTTTGATGCAAATAAATCAGCTAGATTCCACGTTTCATGAACAGGTATGTCAGATCGGTTTTGATAAGTAGTCATGCTTGTATCCCCCTTACATTGTGTTTGTCTTTCTTACCATATCATATGTATCCGTTCCCGTAATAACAATCGGTCTTACGAAAAAACCAGATCATTATTGAAATGTTGTATAACCCACCACATAGAGTCCAAATCAAATAAACGATACAAATTCTTCGACAGGCTTTCGATATCCTCTTGGTCTTCTACTCTGCACTTTTTCTTTCCCAATAGCAATGAGCATTACCGTTTCTAGGTGCTGTGGGAGTTGAAGAAATTCCTTTAGCGCACCTGAATCAAATCCAATCATCGGACACGTATCCCATCCTATTTTTCTGAATTTTTAGTAAAAAATACCTATATTCGAATTTTATCCTACTTACAAGATATTAACAACAAAAAAAGATGCACCCTCTGGATGCATCCTGTTCATTCCTTTTAAAGACCTAATGAAATGTACTTTACTTCTAAGAATTCATCTATTCCGTAGTGACCACCTTCACGGCCAAGACCGCTTTCCTTAAATCCACCAAACGGAGCCTGTGGCGTTGATGGTAATCCATCGTTTACTCCTACAATGCCATACTCAAGTGCTTCTGCAATCTTAATGGCTTCTTTAATATGTTCCGTGAAAAGATATGCTGCAAGACCAAACGGAGAATTGTTCGCGCGTTCGATGGCTTCATCGATTGTTTTAAACGTTGCGATCGGAGCGACTGGTCCAAACGTTTCGTCATACATGCAAAGCATGTCATCGCTAGCACCTGAAATGATCGTCGGTTCCACAAATAAGCCGCCGTCGTCCTTAAACGTATCACCACCCGTTTCAAGCGTTCCACCTTTTTCTTTGGCATCCGCAATGTGCTCACGAACCTTCTTCACCGCATCCCCATCAATAAGAGGTCCAATATCATTTCCTTCTAATCCGTCTCCTACCTTCAATTTTTTCACTGCTTCAATAAACTTCGATGTAAATTCCTCTGCCACTGATTCTTGAACATAGAAACGGTTTGTACATACGCACGTTTGGCCAGCGTTTCGGAATTTGGACGCTACCGCTTGTGAAACAGCCTTTTCGATATCAGCATTCTCCGTCACGATGAACGGGGCGTGTCCACCGAGCTCAAGAGAAATTTTCTTGACCGTATCCGCTGCCCCTTTCATTAGCTGCTTGCCAATTTCAGTAGAACCTGTGAACGAAAGTTTGCGGACGCGCTCATCGGCAAGCCATGTGTCTCCAATTGTTTTGGCACTTCCCGTTACCACGTTTAGGACACCCTTTGGAATTCCTGCTTCCTCCGCAAGCTCTGCCAAACGGAGCGCGGTAAGCGGGGTTTGAGACGCTGGCTTAATGACTGCCGTACACCCTGCAGCTAACGCAGGTCCCACCTTTCTTGTAATCATCGCCGCCGGGAAGTTCCATGGCGTGATCGCTGCTAGCACGCCTACAGGCTGCTTATGTACAAAAATTCGTTTATTTGCCGCAGACGCTGGGATGGTTTCACCGTACACGCGCTTTCCTTCTTCCGCATACCACGAGATAAACCCGTTTGCGTAGCTTATTTCTCCTTGGGCTTCTTTAAGCGGCTTCCCTTGCTCGAGCGTCATAATTTTTCCAAGTTCTTCCGTATGTTCTTCAATGAGCGCATGCCACTTCATCAGTAGCTTTCCACGTTCTTCGGCTGTCTTTTTAGACCACTCTTTAAATGCTTCATATGCTGCATCCACCGCTCTTGTTGCTTCCTTTTCTCCGCCTTTTGGAACAGTCGCGATTACTTCATTCGTTGCTGGATTGGTTACCTCAATTTTTTCATCCGTTGTGATCCATTCTCCGTTTACATACATGCTTACGTCTTTTGCCACGACTAATCTCCTCCATTTCGTTTCCATCCATGACCTTCACTTCTAATCTATTTTTCATATCAGGAACTAATTCTTTGTGTAGATGTAGGTACCCTTCTTTTCTTTCTAATAAACGATTCCATTTTATTATTGATTATTTAGCACATATTTTTATTTAATTTGATAACTCTACATGTTTATCCAATTTTTGTTTAATAATTAAAATCCTGAACATACTAGGTAGTGGATTTTGAACTAGGCTACATTGAAGGAGGCTGCTTACATATGGAAAAGGATCAAAATCATCATGGTACGCACGTTAACGGTACAGGTGGACCATTAGATGAGCGATTTACAGAAGGTGAAACAAGCGAAACGTTAACGAATCGCCAAGGACATCCTGTGCGCGACAACCAAAACATTCGTACGGTCGGAAATCGCGGCCCTGCCACGCTTGAGAACTACGATTTTATTGAAAAAATCTCTCACTTTGATCGTGAACGTATTCCAGAGCGCGTTGTTCATGCTCGTGGTACAGGTGCGCACGGTTATTTTGAAACATACGGAAAATTAGGCGATGAGCCTGTGGAGAAATACACACGCGCGAAAATCTTTTCTGGTGCAGGAAAGAAGACACCTGCATTTGTACGTTTTTCAACGGTAACGTTTGGAAAAGATTCACCTGAAACGGCACGTGATCCGCGCGGGTTTGCCGTAAAGTTTTATACAGAAGATGGAAACTGGGATTTAGTAGGGAATAATTTAAAAGTATTTTTTATCCGTGATGCGATGAAGTTTCCTGATTTGATCCACGCTTTTAAGCCTGATCCTGTCACAAACCGTCAGGACACAGAGCGCATTTTTGACTTTTTATCTCAAACGCCCGAATCTCTTCACATGATTACATTTCTCTTCTCACCGTGGGGTATTCCGGCAAATTATCGCCAAATGCAAGGTTCTGGGGTAAACACGTATAAATGGGTCAACAAAGAAGGAACGGGCTATTTAGTCAAATATCACTGGGAGCCACTGCAAGGAATTAAAAACCTAACGCAAGAAGATGCAGAAAAAATTCAGGCGAAGAATTTTTCACACGCCACACAGGATTTATACGAAGCAATTGAAGAAGGAAACTATCCTGAATGGGAACTTTGCATTCAAATTATGGACGATCACGAGCATCCTGAGCTTGACTTTGATCCACTGGATGACACAAAAATTTGGCCAGAGGATCAGTTTCCGTTTTTGAAAGTTGGCAAGCTTGTTTTAAACAAAAACCCTGAAAACTTCTTTGCTGAAGTCGAACAGGTTGCCTTTGGAACTGGGGTTTTAGTAGACGGTCTTGATTTTTCAGATGATAAAATGCTTCAAGGACGTACCTTCTCGTATTCGGATACGCAACGCTATCGTGTGGGAGCAAATTACCAACAGCTTCCGATTAACGCGCCGAAAAAGCACGTAGCAAACAATCTTCGCGACGGTCAGATGGCTTATCATGTCGATAGCGGTCCAAAGCAAAATCCGCACGTGAACTATGAGCCATCCGTTCTCGGTGGATTAAAAGAAGCAAACAAACGTCCACATCCGTATCAGCCTCATGTGGAAGGAAATCTGCAAAAAGCGAAAATCGACCGTACCAATGATTACAAGCAAGCAGGTGAACGTTACCGACTGCTCGAAGATTGGGAAAGAAACGACTTGATTCAAAATCTGATTGCTGCATTAAAACCAGCTCACCAGCGCATTCAAACGACCATGGTGGAGCACTTTTTGAAATGTGATGAGGACTACGGCATGCAGGTAGCAAACGGACTTGGAATCGGGGTTCGAAACGAAAATGGATCCTATCATCTGGAAGTCAGTGAAGAAATATCTCCTTCCAATGGATCTCTACCAAAGCAAGGCGGCTCTCCGGCTGGTAGTACCGGTGCGGCAGATGCGGTAAAGGAAGCGGAGCAAAAAGGAAACGATGCACATCCATATTAAACACAAATAAAACGCCCCTTGCGCAAGGGGCGTTTTATTTATTAAACTTCTCTTCTTAACGCCTTCAACACATCGACCTTCGTCGCACGTGTTGCGGGACGCATTCCTGATGCAATCGTCACAAGGAAGCAAATGGCGATACAAATGATGGGGAGAATCCACGGAATGTATGAAAACATTAGATTAGCTGGAAGGTCCTGCTTGAACACCTTCGCAAGAATAGGTGGCAGCGCAAGGTTTACACCAAAGCTCACAATATAAGCGACCACTGTCCCAACAATCGCTCCCATAATGGCAATGTAGCTGCTTTCCAATAGGAAAATTCGTTTAATGGTCTTCGGATTTGCACCAATCGCTTTCATAATCCCAATATCCGGAGAGCGCTCCGTCACGGCCATTGTCATGGTGTTATAAATACCGATAGATGCGATGACAATCGCAATCGTACCGACTAGAATTAACCCTACCTTTAACACGTTAAACACCATATTAATTTGCTTTAACTCGCTTACAATGGAATACGAAAGATACTGTTTTTTATCGAGCTGATCCACGATCCCATTCACGTCTTCTACGTTATCTGCATAGACCTTAATTTCGTCATACGTATTTTGGTCCTGTGGTGAAAGATCTTCTTCTGAATCTCCTGATCGAACAGCACCTTTTTCCGTTCCTGTAAACTGCTCAATTTGACTAAGTACTTGTGAAGAAATGAAGACATTCTGATTCATCACCCACTTCTTACCCGGGTCTTGACCAATGCCCACTACCGTCAACGGAATGACTTTTTCTTCTTCTTTTCCGTTTTTGTTTTGAACGACTTTCATTTGAATGGTTTTACCAATGAGGTTTTCTTTGTAGCGATATTTCGAGTTAACAGCTCCGTCTTTTCCGTATAAGTCATCCGGTTTTGTACCGACTGGCTCTAAACCATTTACAAAGTCGTACCCTACAATAATCTCGTTCTCTTTCTTTGGTAATCGACCATCAGATAGTTTAAATCCTGAACGAACTTCTGATGGAAAATCTGTCACAACGGTTTGTGCTCCTCCTGATTGATATTGACCAATCGTATAAGAAGCACCCTGCTGTAAATTCTGATGTCTTGTGACGGCTTTTACATTCTTGATGCTTTCTAGCTCCGACACTTCTTTATCTGTAATCGACTGGTAGTCATCGTCGTTTGTTTTTCCGTGCACTTCAATTTCCGTAACCGCTCTGTCCTCGGTGATTTCCTTTACAATACTTTCTTGCAATCCAAATCCGATGGATGCCAGGACAATGAGAAACGCGCACCCAATGGCCGTAGCCAAGACCGTCATGAAAATTCTCGTTTTATTTTTTTTCATATTTTGGCGAACAAATCGCAGCTGATCTTTTACTCTCATATTCTTACTCCTTCTTTTAGTCGACCATCAATCATTTCAACCGTTCGATGTCCAATTTTGGCTACCTCTTGGTCGTGGGTGATAATGAGGAACGTAATGCCTAACTCTTGATTTAAGCTTTGAATCAGTCCAAGCAGCTCTTCTTCTGTTGTACTATCTAAACTTCCGGTTGGCTCATCAGCTAAAATCAGCGGCGGATTGACAATAAGAGCGCGTGCAATACTTACACGTTGCTGCTGTCCGCCCGATAGTTCACTCGGATAATGATCCTTATACGCCCATAATCCTACTTTTTCTAGCAAAGCCTGCGTCTGCACTTTACGTTCTCCTTCACTCATCCCCTTTAGAATGAGCGGCAACTCGACGTTTTCAAACGCCGTCATGCTTTGAATAAGCTGAAAGCTTTGAAAAATAAAGCCCATATTTTCAAGACGAAAATCAGCAAATTGCGCTTCATTATAGCCGGAAACATCTACTTCATCGATAAGGATTTGACCTTCTTTCGGATGAATAAATCCACCAATGACATTTAAGAGCGTCGATTTACCAGACCCACTACGTCCTACTACAGTGACAATTTCTCCTTTTTTTACGTTTAGTGATACATCTTGTAACACAGGTGTTACCTGCTTTTGATCTTTTTTTCCGATCTCAAAAGATAAGCTAACATTTCGTACTTCAATCATATGTAAGACCCCTTCTTTTATTTTTTTACGCACAGCCACTTGCTAAGAAAACATCCCTTCATAACGAACGCTTTCTCAATGCTTTATTTAAACTGTAGACGCTATCGTATGAACTGTATTACGTTACTTAATACACTTAGTACTCTAAAGCAAGTTTACAGGTCTCGTCAACTACTTTTTGCAAAGCCGTTAAAATTTTGTCATGAATGATCGCCATTTCGGATAGGTATGTACTAGCCCTTTTTTACAAAACACCTGTTATAATTATTTTCTTTTTAAAATAATTATAATTTAGTATTGATTTTTCTTTGAGAGGTGTTATCATTTACTTAAATAAAAAATACATATGAGGTGATCGTTTATGACGAAAAAAAATCAACACCTAACAACAAGCTGGGGAGCTCCTGTAGGCGACAATCAACATTCAATGACCGCAGGATCTAGAGGTCCTACACTCATTCAAGATGTTCATCTGCTCGAAAAATTGGCTCATTTCAACCGTGAACGTGTTCCTGAACGTGTTGTTCATGCGAAAGGCGCAGGTGCTCACGGCTATTTCGAAGTAACAAAGGATGTTACTGCCTACACAAAAGCCGCGTTTCTTTCTGACGTTGGAAAACGCACTCCTTTATTCGTTCGCTTTTCAACGGTAGCTGGTGAAAACGGATCAGCAGATTCTGTTCGTGATCCGCGTGGATTTGCGGTGAAGTTTTATACAGAAGAAGGAAATTATGATCTTGTCGGAAATAATACGCCCGTATTCTTTATCCGCGATGCGATTAAGTTTCCGGACTTTATTCATACACAAAAGCGTCACCCTGCAACCCATTTAAAAAATCCAAACGCCGTATGGGATTTTTGGTCACTATCACCTGAATCTCTTCACCAAGTGACCATTTTGATGTCCGACCGCGGTATTCCAGCGACATACCGTCACATGCACGGATTTGGCAGCCACACGTTCAAATGGGTAAACGAAGATGGCGACGGTGTATGGGTGAAATATCACTTTAAAACCGAACAAGGAATTAAAAACTTAACAGAAGAAATGGGACAGCGATTAGCAGGCGAAAATCCTGACTCTCATACTGAAGATTTGTACAATGCGATTGAAAACGGGGATCATCCAGCATGGAGGCTTTACGTGCAAATTATGCCGATTGAGGATGCTGACACATACCGATTTGATCCGTTTGATGTCACAAAAGTGTGGTCACAAAAAGATTATCCGCTGCAAGAGGTTGGTCGCATGGTGTTGGACCGCAACCCTGAAAACTATTTTGCCGAAGTGGAGCAAGCCACCTTCTCCCCTGGTACACTCGTTCCTGGTATTGACGTTTCACCAGATAAAATGTTGCAAGGACGTTTGTTCGCTTATCACGATGCGCATCGCTACCGCGTAGGAGCCAACCATCAGGCACTGCCGATTAACCGTCCTAAGACAGATGTTCATACGTACCAGCGCGATGGCCAAATGCGTTTTGACAACAACGGTGGTGGTTCTGTTTACTACGAGCCGAATAGCTTGAACGGACCAAAAGAGTCCCCTCAGCATAAGCCTGCCGCTTATCCTGTATCAGGAGTAGCAGATAGCGTAGCTTATGATCAAGATGATCACTACACGCAGGCTGGGGATTTATACCGCTTGCTGACAAAAGACGAGCGTACGCGTCTCATTTCAAACATTGTAGGGGCGATGAAACCAGTTGAAAGTGATGAGATTAAGCGTCGACAAATCGAGCATTTTTATAAAGCGGACCCTGAATATGGAATTCGCGTAGCTGAAGGTCTTGGTCTATCTGTTCCATCCAAGAGAAAGTAGTTTTTCTCAACTACATCTACTTTTTATCAATTAAAAAAAGAGCCCTCTTTTGCCTTTAAAAGCAAAAAGAGGGCCCTTTCATCTCTTTAAGGGTTAATTTCTACAAGCTGGTGCTGAAGAATTTGATCGCCGCTCTGGCTATCAATGTTTACAATAACGTTTTTTTATTACGTTAGTCAGTACATGCATTCCTTCATCAGTATGAGCAAGCGCCTAAGAAACATCAAAATAAGTCAGAGATCTAGAAAGGAGTTAACCTATATGAACTGTGTACATTGCCATACCCCTATCAAAGTGCTAAAACATACGATGCTTTGCAAATGTGGAATACGTTTAAAAACAAAGAAAAGCACGTCTGCCGTTAGCTAGACGTGCTTTTGAGTGAATAGAGGGGGTACTCATATCGTTTTGTAAAGCCTAGTTTTTGAGCAAGTAGTTGTGAAGCCAGGTTGTCATGATCGCAGTCCCACCTAGGCTCAACTCCTAAACGCAGACATTCTGCAATAAATGCACATCCTATCTCATAACCAATACCTTTTCCTCTTGCTTTTGGATTGACCTCAATATCCGCCTCCGCATATACAGAGGTTTTAAAGATGCTCACGCATTCTCCTACTAAATCCTCTCCCTCTTTTATGCATACACCTATTCCTTTTGCGAGGAAAGCATCGACGGAATTCCACCATAATCCATAATAACTTTCTGTGAAAACCGTACTACGTTCAACCTCCTGCTGACCAATGTTGATCGCATGATTGATAGAAGGAAGCTCTCTTTTCTCCCAGCGATAGCCTATGCGCAAATGTTTTTGAAAAGATAATGATGTTTGTTTCAGCACGTCCCTAAAACCATCCTCTGGATCAAAAACCGTGAAGCGGCCGCTGCTGCTTTTTTCCTTGACATAATGACCGAGCCACTCATCAAATACTAGATTACCAGCCTTCCCGAAAAAGCTATGCACCCCGTTCCAAGCGGAGACAATCCCACATGAAGGGGCGTTTAAATGATCGACCCATATTTCCCCTTGCAACTGCCCCTCAATTACCGCATGTGTAAAGGAAGGTACTTGTTCTGTTAAGAGGCTCTCTATTGCTTTGCGCTCATGAATTTTATGCATACTCTCTTATTCCTCTCATAAACTATAGAAACTAGTAAATAATCATAGAGTGTAACTTATAGAAAGAAGGAACATGACATGGGATGGTTAATCTTAGCAGTACTTGTGTATCTACCTATTTTTTATCGCATCCACCAGAAAATTTACATGCTAGAGGATGAGTTGTTTGAATTAAAAAGACGTTTAGGAATGAATGAGGACGAATAGCGTCTACATTCATTCCTCTTTTTTATCCTCTCATTTTCGCTGTTGAATTTTTTGTAAATACACCGTGATTCCTTCTTCAATTAACTCCGTTTCAAGCAATTTTTGGTTTTTCTGTAGCGTCATCGTAACTTGATTGACCACTTTTGTTAATAAGTGACGTTCTTTTTCTTCCAGGATAAACTCAATGCCATACATATAAAACCCATCGTCCCGCTCTTCTTTCCAGACAAGTTTTCCGATGTGACGAAGCGTGTAGCCAAGAAGCTTCATTTCAACCTCTAATATTACATCATCTCGAACAGGCATGTGTAAGTGAGAACTAAAACGAATTCCTCCAAAGCCAATGTTATCCACTACAATTTTCATCTTGCCCATTTCAAGCTCTTTTTCTTTAATACGGACAATAGAAAGCGCTCCTGAGAACGGAACAGGCACATCCATTCGGTAAAAACGACGGCGCTCTTTTGCAGGGACTGCTTTTTTCTTGCGACCCGGAATGATTTTCTTTTCACCGATCATCTCGGAAAAATCTTGAACGGGAACAGGCTTACTGTACAAATACCCTTGCACGTAATGACTTCCCATATCCCTTAACAAAGCAAGCTGTTGTTTCGTTTCCACTCCTTCAATCACCAAATTGATCTCTAGCCCTTTTGCTAGATGAATGAGCGTTTCAATAATTTTTTTGTCTTTATCACTGTTTTCAAGGTCACGAATAAACGACCGATCTACTTTTAATGTATCAATTTGAAAGTTTCGAATGTGCATGAGGGAAGAAAAGCCGGTTCCAAAATCATCTAGCGCAAATTTAATTCCCCATTCTCGTAGCTCCCCAATCATAAACCCAACCGCCTCTGGATTATGAAAGAGTGAATTTTCCGTAATTTCAAGCTCCAAATAATGAGGCTCTATGTTGTATTGACGTAGAGTAGCAAATAAAAACGCTTTTAAATTTTTCTGCAAAAAACGCTTCGGTGAAATATTAACAGAAATCGGAACAAGCGGATGATCGCAGTCTTTCCATTCCCGCATTTGACGACATACTTCCTCAATAACATAATCACCGATTTCTACGATCAGCCCGTTCTCCTCAGAAATCGATATGAATTCACTCGGTGAAACGATTCCCCAAATCGGATGTTCCCAGCGTATAAGAGCCTCCGCTCCTATGATGTCATTTGTCGTAATGTCTACCTTCGGCTGATAGTAAACGTGAAATTCACGATTTTTTAACGCCCTTCTCATATCGTGCTCGAGCGTATACATCTTGTAGGATTCCGCGTTTAAGTTATGTGTGTACACATAATAATTGCTTATCCCAAGCTCCTTTGCACGATGAAGAGCCGCATCGACATTTTTTCTGAGCACTTCTTCCGTATGACCATCATGTGGAAAAATAGTGATTCCAATACATGTGGTCACATAAATTTCATATTCATTAACGGTAATCGGCTCACTCAAC
Source organism: Priestia koreensis (assembly GCF_022646885.1). Lineage (GTDB taxonomy): Bacteria > Bacillota > Bacilli > Bacillales > Bacillaceae_H > Bacillus_AG > Bacillus_AG koreensis_A. Next base: position 2,385,736 of record NZ_CP061868.1, read on the forward strand.
AGTTCCATAACGTCCTTTGCCATCTGTTGCACATCTTCTAAACGTGATAAAGACGGAAGTAAAAATGCAAACTCATCAGAACCTACCCTGCTAATAAACCATTCATACCTTTCGCCATAACGAGTGAGGCGCTTCGTCACTTCAATAAGCACCTGATCTCCTACTTCGTGATTTAACTGATCATTTATGTATTTAAACCGATCTAAATTAATTTTAAAGATCGCAAATTTTTCTCCCTTTTCATGAGCTTGATGAATGGCTGTAGCAATTTCCTGCTGAAATGAAAACCGATTGGGCAATTTCGTTAAGTAGTCATGCGTAGAAATATGGTTCATATCCTGAATGAGCTGCTTGTAATGATTGATATCTGTAATAAAGCCGCTTATTCGTATTACCTTCCCTCTTTTGTCAACCGTCGGAAAGGTATGATCATGTATCCACTTTATCGTTCCATCACCTAACGCAATACGGTATTCATGCTCAATTGGATCTCCGTTTAGCAACTCTTTTTGCTTCTTTTTATAGGCCTCTTGATCTTCTTCTGCTACATAATCAATCCACGTCACAGCTCCCTGTAAAAATGACTGCGCTGCTATTCCCGTAATACGCGTAATTCCCTCTGTACAAAATGTGTATGTTTGTGTTTCACAGTCAAACGACCAAATACCCGCTTGTAGCGTATGTAATAGCTGCTGAATTTCTTCTTCTCCTAGACCTTTAAAAAAAGGTAGCTCCCCCTCATAAAACGATTTGTCAGCCACCGTAGTAGCTGTTTCATTCATTTGTTGTTTCCTTTTTCGAAAAAAGACCCCCGGCACGCCCAAAACTCCCTTTTATGTATTTTTTTGAACCGCTTCTTTGTATAAATTCGGTCACGTCATCACTATCCAAAAAACAGTGAATATTTCGTCTTTTTTAGGTAGAGGAAAATCATTCCTCTACTTTTAGTCCCTCTAAAATTCGTGCATGCATAGCTAGTAGCTGTGCTTTTTCCTCTTCAGAAAATGACTGCAACGCCCTCATCATTGCTTTATAGGAAGAGGCGTTTTGAATAGACATATTAGCCTTTTTTCTTCCTTCATCTGTAAGTGATAGCTGCCCCTCACGTTGATCGTTCATTGTGCGTTCAACAAATCCACGTTGCACAATAGTCTCCAGTTGCGTGTTAATCGTATTTTTTGATAGCTGTAGCTGTGCTACTTGCTTCTCTACTGTTAGCACCTTGTGAACAGAAAGTGTATTAATTATAACCATTTGTTGAACGTTTAAATCTAAACTAGACGCATTTTTTTGCGTCCATTTTCCAGCTTCTTTCATAATGTTTGAAAAGGACTGTAACACTTCAGATGCCTGCTTTATCTGTCCATTTGATTCCTTCATGTTAAGATTCCCCCTCTATCTTCAGTTGTTCATGTTTGAAGCATCACTTATAAAATCTAGCGAGTCTCTTCATCAGTTGTCAAATCATAGCGGATAAAGGCGCTTTGTCTTAAAATTTTTCAATTCAAGCAAAAACACATCTGGATTCCGAAGATCGGCCCACTGCTGAAACCCGATCATTGAATCATAGCTTTTTAATAGAAGTGCAAGTAAGTTTCCATGTGTTACTAAAACGATGCATTCCGCCTCATGATCCGCTATTTCTTGGATGACTGACTGGGCACGGCGCATTGCCTCTAGGCTTGATTCACCGCCTTCATACGAGAGATCGAGGTCTTGGAACGTTTTTTCTAGCTTTTCATACCAGTCGTTCATTGGTGTAGCGCTTAATATACGCTCCATTAAACGAACGTCCTCTTCGACTTTAATCCCTTTTACTCGTGCCGTTGGCTCAATCGTCTGCAGTGCACGAGTAAACGGACTCGAGATAATGTGGTCAATTTTATACGGTTCAAAAAAACGACTGAGCGCTTCTGCTTGCAGAAAACCCTCCTCTGTTAAGATAGCGCTTTCTTCTTGCCCCTTTGCTTGGCAATGCCTTACTAAAAAAACCTTCTTACTCATCGGTTTCCTCCTAAAAAAAACTAAAAAACCATCCCTTTCCTTAACTATAGCACGTCCTCGTTATTCGTGGAATTATTATCCACATAAAAAGGGCACAAAAAAGGAACCAAAGTATTCTTTGATTCCTGCTCATTTCTTTATCCCTTGTGCATACGATCAATTTGCTCCACTAAATACGCAATGGTATCCGTCTTAGTCGCTTCACGCATGTTGGCCTGAATTACGGTACCATGACTTTCTAAGTAGTCGATTTGTTCGATGAACGTTTCTTTTGTTAGCTGCTCTTCTTCTAAAACGACCGCATATCCTTTTTTCGAGAAAGCTTGCGCATTTAAAATTTGGTCACCGCGACTTTGGCTTTTTGGTAGGGGGATGATTAACATTGGCTTATGCAGCGATAAAAATTCAAAAATCGCATTGGAGCCGCCACGCGTTACGACAAAGTCTGTCGCAGCTAAAATGTCCGCCAATTCTTCGTGTACGTATTCAAGCTGTTTGTATCCCTCTACTGTTTCTAGGCTTGAATCAAGGTTCCCCTTCCCGCACAAATGAACGACTTGAAATTCTTTCAATAGTTCTGGAAGAGCTTCCCGAACAGAGCTGTTAATTTTCTTCGCTCCTAAGCTTCCTCCCATTACCGTTAGGATCGGACGATTAACATCAAAGCCTAACCAACGGCGCCCATTTAGCGCATCACCCTCGAAAAGCTGTCTGCGTATCGGAGACCCTACCACTTCTGTTTTAGTGGATGGAAAGAACTTAGCCGCTTCTTCAAAAGAAGTGAAGATTTTTGCCGCAAAGCGCTGCGCAATTTTGTTGGCAAGGCCTGGCGTTAAATCACTTTCGTGTAGATATACTGGAATGTTCAACGATTTCGCCGCCATAATTACAGGCACCGTCACAAACCCACCTTTTGAAAATACCACCGCAGGCTTTAGCTTACGAAGCACACGACGCGCATCCATAATTCCTTTTATTACTCGAAACACGTCTTTTACGTTTTCTAAATCTATGTATCTTCTAAGCTTTCCGCTTGAAATTCCGTGGTATGGAATATTTATTTTTGTGATTAATTCTTTTTCAATTCCTTTGCGAGAGCCAATGTAATGGATATCCCATTTTTGTGGATCTAGCTCATTCATAATCGCAATATTAGGTGTGACGTGCCCAGCCGAGCCGCCACCTGTAAATACTACTACTTGCTTTTTCATGTGAGTTCCTCGCTTTAATTCTGTAAATTTCTTCTTTTTGCACCCGTTCTTTATGTTATGAATCATTCGCGTCCATCATTATATCTTTCGCCAAAAAGAATAATTTATGGGTGATCAATTAGAAATGATTTCTAACAAAACGTAGTGATCCAGCTCTCTGTCAGTATTTATCACAAACTGACTTAGTCTAATCTTAATCGAAAGTGCGAATAGTTGCAATGCTTGATCCATTTTCTATGATAGTATGCAAAAAAAACCATTACTTTCTAAATTTTTTCATTATTGACACACATTTCATGTCAATATATCATAATGATATATCAAATTGATACATTAATCATCGAAGGGATGTGACATAGTTGACGATTGAGTACTATATTTTAGCTGTCATTAGTACGCGACCTTGTACAGGTTATGACATTAAGCAAGAATTTGAGCACCCTGGCGCAGGAATGTACTGGGGAATTAGTTTCGGAAGCATCTACCCCAAACTGAAGAAATTAGAATCAGAAGGCTTCATTGAAACGTTACACCATGAGGAAACAGGAAGAGGAAAAAAAGTATATGACCTCACATCAAAGGGATGGCGGGAATTACAGAAATGGCTAAAAGAAGATCCACAGCCCCCTATTCTAAAGGATGAACTGCTGATCAAGGTCAGCTTTTGGAACCACATTATGCTTGAAGATCGAGAGGGCGTTATTCCCCACTTGTTAAAACGCAAGCAGGAAACGGAAGAAACTCTTGCTTATTACACAAACTGGCCAAAAAACGGGGTCTCAACCATTAGTGAATTTGGAATGTATACAATTCAATATGTACAGAAAAAGCTACAGGCAGAACTCGAGTGGATTGATGAAACAATCGAGGCAGTAAAAGGGCCTGCAAAGCCTCCAGCACAGGACCCGTCCAACTTAATTGACAAGAAAAAAGAACGCATTAAAAAAGCGCTCGAACTGGAGAAATCTGATGAAAGCTAACCATTTACTTTCTCCTTTACGCGAATCCTCCTACCGCTCTTTTTTTAGTGCCCAGCTGTTATCAGACCTTGGAAACTGGTTTGATTTTACGATTTTAACGGTTTTAATTGCCTATCAATGGGGATTGAAGGAAGAAGCCATGGCAGCCTTCATTATTACGTACGGTCTTCCTTGGGTCATAATTGGCCCGTTTGCAAGCGTATTTGTAGATCGCCTGCCGAAAAAAATGGTCTTAATTACTACTCTTATTCTTCGCAGTCTACTGATTCTTAGCTATTTGCTTGCGCCTACTTTCATTGCTTTACTTTTTCTTGTTTTTTTAAAAGGGACGGTCGCCTCTCTATTTGATCCGGCTAAGCAGGCAAGTATTCGAGCCCTTGTTTCTGAACGCCACCTTTCTCAAGCAGTGACACTTACACAAATCTCATCCAACACCACGAAAATTATTGGGCCGTCTATTAGCGGATTGCTTGTTCATGCGTTTAGCGTCTCGACCGCACTCAAAATAGAAAGCGCGTTATTTTTACTTGCCATTATTCCGCTGTTAACCGTTCGTATTCCTGCCTTTTCGTCCCATCACCAGCTGAAAGAGAAAGCGAGCTATATGCATGAATTGAGAGCAGGATTTCGTCAACTTCGTCAAAGCACGCTCGTTCTCACTGCTCTTGTCGCATCGTCTGTTTCCCTTTTTATCGTATTTTTATACGATGGATTACTCGTCTTTGTTTCCAAAGAGCTTCAGTTTGACGAATCGTTTTTTGGACTATTAATCTCTTCTGTCGGATTAGGATCCGTTGTCGGCGCATTGGTACTTGATCAGCTTCGTTTTTGGCAGCAAAAACCGATTACAACAATGGCCGTTAGCTTTGTCGGAATCGGTTCATTCATTATTCTTCTCGGGCTTGGAGCTAGCAATCTGATTACACTTCACGCCTATATTTGGTTTATCGGTGCCTTCTTGTGTGGTGCGATCTCGTGCGGCGAGCACTTACCATATGCCTATTTGCTTCAGCGAGACACACCCGCTGATAAAATGGCTCGGGTCAGCTCGGTTGCTCAAAGCATTCAAATTACTATGATGCTCTTTGCCCCTTCCATCGGCGCAATTCTCGCTAAACATCTCGGCGTAGGAACCGTTTTTATGATTGCCGGTTGCCTTTGCTTCCTGACGAGCATCGGCGTATGGAGCTTTCTAAAGGCCAAAAAGTTAGAGTCACCCCCACGTAACGTCAATTTCCATGAAACGATGTAAAAAAAAGCGACCTCGTTTGTGCGAGATCGCTTTTCCCTTATCGTAAATGAGATTTAAAGACCGAATAGCCATCATCAGACATGACGGTCGTTCCGTTAATGCTGTCACCTTCATCAGAAGCCATAAAAGCAACGACATTTGCCACTTGCTCTGGCTGAATGAGTTTCTTCGTCAACTGCTGATATTCCATGAATTTTGTTAAACCAGCATCTTTATTTCCTTGTAAAATCGGCGTGTCTACAGCTGCTGGACCTACCGCTACGACGCGAATACCATGAGGTGCAAGCTCTACGGCCGCATGCTTTGTGAGTGTTACAACCCCACCTTTTGCTGCTTGATACCCCGTAATTCCTGGTGTCCCCATAAAGCCAAATACAGATGCATTGTTAATAATAACACCGGCTACACCAAGCTCTTTCATTTTGCGTCCTGCCGCTAGCACTCCGTAGTAAACACCGTATAAATTTACTTTTAGGACGCGATCAAAGTCTTTCGGATCATGGTCAAGAAACGACTTTGCGTAAGCAATGCCTGCGTTGTTAAAAATCGTCGTAATCGTCCCGAACGTATCAACCGCAAACTGCACCAGGTTCTCTACCTGCTCGAATTCCGTCACGTCCGTTTGACAGAACGCTGCTTCTCCGCCCAATTCTTGAATGAGTCGGACCGTTTCAGACCCTTGTGCTTCATTGAAATCGCCAATGACCACTTTTGCTCCTTCACGTGCAAATTTAAGTGCCGTTGCTCGACCGATACCAGAAGCTCCACCTGTAATGATTGCTACTTTGTCTTGTAATCTCATAACTCTTTGACACTTCCTCGTTTGTAGTATGTAGGGAATTCTATTGTAAAAAAATAGTATTCCTGTTGACTATATCGGCTACTATCCTTTTATTTTAATGAGTTTCTCTGTAAAATAACTGGAAATCGATCATTTTCTTTTCAATCCTTTCGCATCTATGTTATATCGAGATACTTTCTCTCAGTAGAAAGGACTAAACCCTTGCCCAAATAGACGTGGAGTGAAAAAGATAGTCCGCTTAATTAAAAAGAAAGGTATGTTATAAGTCAGTGACGAATTTTTACGGTTCTAGCGTTTTAGACATCGTAAAACTTATTTCCTGAAAGCCTAGTTTTTGATAGAGATTACGTGCTCTTTCATTATAAGCAAATACGTGCAAACCGAATTTTGATACACCTTTTTCATGAAACAGCCATTCTTCCGCTTTTTTAATTGCATGATATCCGATTCTTTTGCCACGCCCTTCTTCTGCAATAAAAATCTCATATAAAAAGGCACTATTGGTGTTCACATCAATATAAATCCATAGGTTTCCTATTGATGCCTGATCACATAAGATTTGAAAAAAATAATGATTGGGTGTCTGTAAGCCCTCGTATAATAGTGTCCCTGTCTGAGAAGCTGCTTTTTCTAAAGCGGTCTCGAACGAAATGTGATGAGCTTTTGACACGCTCTGTGCATATCTAGGAACCGTGGCGTCCCAAAATAAATTAAACTCTTTTTCATTCATTGGCGCTAGTGTAATCGTTGTCATCCCATTCTCCTCTTTCACATCATTAATTTGTTTTATTTCGATCCCTTCTCTTGACGTTTACTAATCTGATACGCAGCATAAAAAATAAGAATTGTCATCACTACACATCCAACTAATAAAAGAAATGATTTCATGATTGATCCTCCTTATTTCCATCATAGCGCTCATTTTATTGGCTTTTTATAGGTAATTCTTATGACATTATTATAATTTTATAAGCTAAATATTTCTATAAATAGCTATTTTTAATATAATAGACGAATACATACAAAAAAAGGAGCGTCAGGATGATTATTAACATTCCACTCTATCAATTACGAAACTATCCCTCTTTCTTTGAGCTTCATGAGCTACTTTTCGGTCCTACTTATAGTGGACAGCTGTTGTATCAATTGGAGGAAAAAAAGAACGTACAAATTTTAGCTTTTAAAGAAAAGGAGCGTATCGTTGCTTATAAGCTTGGCTATGAAGTAAATAAACATACGTTTTATAGCTGGTTAGGTGGCGTACATCCTGCTCATCGCCGAAAAGGTATTGCGTCTTCCTTAATGAGCTATCAGCATGACTACTGTCGAGGTGCTGGATATACGAGGATTACAACCAAAACGACAAATAAATGGCGAGATATGCTGATTTTAAATCTACAGCATGGCTTTCAAATTGTAGGTACATATGTGGATCATGAAAAAGAAATCAAAATTATGCTTGAAAAAACGATTTAACTCCTTGGCTAAATCGTTTTTTTCTGCATCTATAGCTTAAATCGCGTAAGAAGCGAGTTAAATTCGTCAGCAAGCTCGACAAGGGCCTTCACACTAGCTGCTATTTCTTCAATGGAGGCCAATTGCTCTTGTGAGACAGACGCGGTCTTCTGACTGAAGGAAATACCTTTTTCCGAAATTTCCTGTACAACGTCCAACTCATGAATAATTTCGTTATTTAAAAGAAGGAGGCTTTGAATCGACGTGGACATGTCTTCAACGCTTTGTTTCGTTTGAACCGAAAAATCTTGAATCGTTGTTAAGCTATGTGAAGCGTTATTAGACAACACAATCGCATCATCTAATACTTGTTGACCTTCTCTCATAAATTCAACAGCACGCTTCGTGTCAGCCTGAACACGTTGAATGACAGATTCAATTTTTCTCGTCGAATCCTTTGTTTCTTCCGCTAGTTTTCGTACTTCCCCTGCCACTACTGCAAATCCTTTTCCGTGAGCGCCTGCCCTCGCTGCTTCAATTGCTGCGTTTAGGGCCAAAAGGTTGGTTTGCTCAGAGATTGTTGAAATGAACGTTACGATGCTCCCAATTTCCTTCGACTGATTTCCCAATCGTTCAAGCGTTTCGTGTACCTTTTCAAAGGAATCTGACGTATGCTTGATCTGGTTCTTTACGTTGTCTAAAGCCTGTTTCCCCTCAAGAGTCATGAATTGAGTTTGCTGAGATACGCGTCGTGATTCCTCACACTCTTCGCTAAAATTCATTAGACGATCGGCCATTTTTTTAATCTTTTCAAAAAGACTAGTTGTGCGCGCTTGCTGATGATTCACCCCTTCAGATGATTGCTGTGACAAAGAAACGACCTTTTCAGATCCATCTGTTAACTGATCGGCACTTGCTGACAGCTCAACGCTAAAAGAAGCTACCTTGCTAGATGAATCTTGAATCGTAGTAATCATATCGCGAAGGTGATGAATCGTTTGGTTAAAAGCGCCTGCTAATTTCCCGATCTCATCTTTTTCCTTAACATGAAGCTCCTCAACGGACAAATCACCATTTCCTAGTTGCTGTAGCGAGAGTGTCAATGTTTTAATTGGGCGAGTAACGAAAGTCGACAAATAAAAGCTCGTCACAAGCGTGATGATTAGTGAGACTGTGAGTATGATCCCAATTAGCATAAAAAGCTTTGCTTGTACGTTATAAATGCCTGAAACATCCTTATCCACACGCAATACACCAATGACTCGTTCATGAGAAGGATCGTATAAAGGCGTATAGACGAAAAGCACTTTGTTTTCCTGCTTTTCTACTCGCTTTCCACGCTGTACAGTTTGGTAAATGGATGAAGGTAGACGTTTACCGATCCGCTCGCCTTTTATAGAGGACTGTATGAGCTCATCGTTAGCAAAAAAGGAAACACGACTTTCTGTGGTCGTATAAATGTGCTGAAGTAGCGTATTGCTGAGCGCTAATCCGAGCTGCAGCGTTCCGATAACTTTTTCACCTGATGTAATTGGAATAAATGCACGATTGGCTAATCCACTGCTTCCAAACTCCAATCCTTCTACCGTGTTTCCTGTTAAAGCTGCTTCAATTGAAGGGTTATCCCTTTTGCTGTCACCAAATTTTTTTGGTTCATGAGCTCGGAAGAACACCTTGCCGTCCACATCGCCATATTCCAATATAGCAAGGCCATATTTTTTGTGCAGGTTGCGAAAGACCGGGTCGAGCACTTTTGCTAATTTCTTTCGATCTTGCTGCTTGAACGCCTGCTGGATACTAGGATCTCGCTGCAAAAATTCAGCTATTAACAGGAGTTCCTCTCCATCTTTTCGTATAATGGACGTCACCCCTTTATTCGCTTTTACTGCTTCTTGGTGCACAGAGTTCTGCAAATTGGCTATTGAATTTTGATACATAAAAAAGGAGCTAACCATCAAAGGTACGATGGATAAAATAAGAAAATAAACCATAAGCTTTACACGAAGCGATTTCACTTCACCATTCCCCCGTCAACAACTAGATGTAAGATGTATCATAGTCTATGAAAAATCTGGCGCAATGGTTTGTCTTATTTCTCCTTACAGACAGGAAATTTTATGAAAATTGGAAATTCATGATAAACTGTAAATACGATTGGAGGAAGAAAACATGGTGCACGTTTCTAAAAAGGAAATTCATTTGAAGAATCGAGTCGTTCGCTACACTCATACAGAAGTAGGATCTCAAACCGTCTGCTTTATGTTTGCAGGTGCAGGCTATAAATATGATAGTCCGCTGTTTTATTACGCAAGAATGATGATGCTTCGAAATGACATTGACATTGTGCGTATTGATTATACATACGATGCCCAAACGCTACGAAAGACCAACGAAGAATTAACGGACATTATGATGGCTGATATCGATCCTGTTATAGCAGAAGTGTTGAAAAGCGGTTCCTACAAGGAAACCATTTTTTTAGGGAAATCGATTGGAACACTCCCAATTGCAAACGTTTTAATGAAGAGAGAAGAATTTGCTACATCTAAAATGATTTTATTTACGCCGCTTTTACGGGCTAAGTCCCTCTTCCAATCACTGCTAGCCAGCTCCCATCAAGGGTTACTAGTTATTGGCGACCAAGACCATCACTATAGTGCGGGGCAGATCCAACAGCTTCAGCATTTACATTTTAAAATTGAAGTGATTAGAAACGCCGATCACTCCTTAGATGTCGGCGACTATGATGCCCGACAATCCATTTTGTTTTTAGCAAATGTCATGGAGAAGCTTCAGCAAACCATTCGTTCAACAGGTCTTTCTCAAACATTTATTCATTAAAAAACGAGGGCCCAGGAGGCTCCTCGTTTTTTAATGAATCGCTTTTTTCTTAAACCGACCACCGCGCACTTCCGCAATATCCCCTAATGCTAAGAAAGCTTGAGGATCGATTTCTTCTACAATGGTCTTTAATTCGGCTTCTTCAAGGCGTGTAATTACGGTAAAGATCACGCGCTTATCTTCGCTTTTATAGCCGCCCTCACCGTTTAAGTATGTAACACCTCGTCCAAGACGCTGCAACAACGCTTCGCCGATCTCTTGCTCATGGTCACTAATAATCCACGCAGAGCGCGACTGTTCAAGACCTTCTACGACGACATCAATCATCTTAAAGGCAATAAAGTAAGCCATTAAAGAATACATCGCGTTATTCCAGCCAAAAACAAAGCCTGCGCTTCCAAGAATAAAGACGTTAATGAACATCACAATTTGTCCAACGGATAAGCTTGATTTACTGCTGATCAGAATGGCAAGTATTTCTGTTCCGTCTAGAGCTCCTCCGTTACGGATGACAAGTCCAACGCCAATCCCGAGCAAAATACCACCGAATACAGTAGCGAGTAATAAATCTGATGTGAACACTTGCCATGGAGTGAAAATAGCGGTGAAGATCGATAATACTAAAATGCCGTATAAGGCTGAGATCGTAAATGTTTTACCAAGCTGCTTGTACCCGAGGATAATGAAGGGTACGTTAAGGACGAAGATAAAGAGTCCTAACTTCCACCCCGTTAAGTGCGCGAGGATAATGGAAACACCCGTCACGCCTCCGTCAATAACGCCGTTTGGAACAAGAAACAGTTCTAGGGCAACAGCCATTAAGATGGCGCCAAGAGTAATAAAAATAAAGCGCTTTAGTATGGCCTTTTTTGATAATTTCCGATGCTTTTTGGTCAAAAAATCTCCTCCTCATGATGTATGGTGTGCTTAAAAGGTAAAAATTATCGCTGATGCCACATGAGAAAATTTTGTCCAAAGAAGACAAAAGTAGGTAAAATCCGGAGTGATAAGAGGGGTCTTTAATTCTTATAGTGGTAAAGCGGATTTTGTAGCAACACAATAATTACTTGCTTGGGGAAACGCAAGCGTGAACATTACCCTAATACTAGTATATCGAAATGGCTTGTTATAGGGAAATAATACGCTCATCTGTATGAATATTGAAATAACGTACGCACAAAAAAACAGAGCCCCTAACGTTCGGGCTCTGTTTATTCTTCTCTCTTTCGAACTAAATTTTGCTCGTTTTTTCGTTTAGAGTAGCCAAATGCCGCTACTGATACCCATCCTAAAATTCCGACTCCGACGATCAAAAGATCCCAGCTCATGTTCATTTCGTATTTCCTCCTTATTGTTGTTTAACTGCCACGTTGATCAGCATAATACCCTTCCATATCCATAACGATCTTTTTTCTATTATTATTTATATTCTAGATGTTTTTCTCTATCCCTTTTTTAGACGGTTATTTTTTCAGAAAATATAAAATTTTTAAATAAGTTAGCGGACTGCTCACGATCATTTTTCAAAATGGAATGTTATTTAACTATACCCCCTATTATATGCTCTCAAACATGCAGCCGTTCGTTGTTTACATACGAAGAAAAGAAGCGCTCGTACAGTTACGAGCGCTTCTTTTCTGTCTTGCTTCTTTATTTTTTACGACGTAATGATGCAATCAGTGCCACAACTGCTAATACAAGACCGACAATTGAAAGCGTAAGCGGAAGCTTCGAATCATCATCATGATCATCTTCTGCCTCATCGCTTTTTACTTGTCCGTGGCTATCCATTGCACCACCACCGTGGCTGTGACCAGATGTCGTTGATTTCACAATATCCGTCATCGAGTGCGGTGAATCACTATCCTCATCACCTGTCCACTCTACGATGCTACCATCTTTATAATATTGATACGCATCCCATGCTACATCTCCCGCTTTATCAGGATTCTTTGCAACAAACGTAAAGCGCTGGAATTGACCCGCTTGAATGCCTTCTCCTTCTGTACTCCACGTCACCGTTGTGCCTTTACCGCTTTTATCCACTTTGGTTGTCCATCCAGGCACTGTTTCGTATTGTTCAAATTCTACGCCTGCTGGCATTTTCACCGCTACTTTTGTTGTTGGAACATCTTTTTCTACCGGTACTTTAATCGTATATGTTTCCCACGCCCCAGTAGATGATTCTGCTGGTAAAACCGTTACGTGGGCACTTGCCGTGTTAGCAAAAAATAGCATGCTCGCTGCTGCAGAAGCTGCGACAACATATTGTTTCATTTTTTTCATGTTAAAAACTCCTTATCGATTTAAGTTGGTAGAGAAATACGCATCATATTCGTCTAACGATTTTGTTAAGACGTGAACTTGAATTTTCCATCTGCCTTTTTGGTTTAAATACAAGTTATTCGTTTCATATACGCCTTCTGAAACCTCTGGAACTTGGAACGTACTTTTACGTCCGTCTTTAAATAATCCTTGCTGCGATATCGTGATTGTCACCTGCTCAATATCTTTGAGCGCGCGTCCACGCTGGTCGTAGATTGTCACTTCAAACGTATTTGGACCTGGTCGTTTCGGACTGATATTAAGGTTTAAGTATTCTTTATTATCAATCAGAATGGCTGTGTCATTGAACGATTGCGGTGCTGCACCCTGTGGCGTCGGTAAGTTTGTGAAGACAGCCGTAAATGCAAAGATGGCGAGTCCAATCAGAAGCTCCACGCGTACCGCCCATTTCAAGCCTTTATTCGGGAAGTATTTTACGCGAATAAAGTGAATCATACCGAGGATGCCCATTAGTACGAATCCGCCGACTTTAATTAAAAGCGCTCGTCCGTATGTCGTTCTAATTAAGGTTTGAATATCGGTAATGAAAAGCGTCGCATTGAAAATTCCCGTTAGCATCAACGTACCGACTGCAATCCAACCCCAAATTGAAAAGCGATTTAAGCTCTGCCAATAGAGATCTCGGGACTCTTCATCCTTTTTAAACATTCCTTCATGCAACAAGAAGACGATCGCTAAAATGCCCCCTACCCATATAGAGGCAGATAATAGATGAAGAAAATCCGTTCCCACACCAAATTCTTTATATGGAGAACTTGAAGGATGACCAATAAATGCTTTTGAAAGCATCATTCCTACAATTAAGGCGAGTGAAAAACTGGCCTTAATGCGTGAAAATTGCTCTTTGTTTCGCATCAGCCACCATGTGCTTACAAATAACAGAAGGAGAATGACAATTTGAATCATCCAGACCGTTCCTTCTTTTGTGTACTGTAGCGTTTTAGATAACAACTCTAAATCAAATGCCTTACTCCAGGAAACCCCTGCATTTAACTTTGTTTGAATAGGTAAAAATGCTAGGATCGCAATAGTAAGAAGAGATAAACCGATCCACAGAAGATTTTTCGTCCGCTTGTTAATGATCGTATGTGGTTTTTCTGGACGATACCAAAACATCCGAAACAGTAATACGCCTATGATGATGGAAAAGCTACTGTACAAAAACCAGCGATCTGTAATATTTTCTACTTTTAAGGCACTACTTGTTCCGTTTGACTGTTGAAACGAACTCGGGATCTCCTTTGACGTTTTTCCAACTAAAAACGGAATGTTCCCTGAAACGGAATGACCGTCTGCAGAAACAACGCGCCATTCAAGAGAATACACATCGTCTTTAAGCTTCTGTTCGACCTTTGCTTGAATCATCGAACGGTCTTTTGATTTTATTTCTGCTTTTTCTAATTTCACTCGTTTCCCATTCGAATCGACAATACTAAGTGAGTTAAAGCCGTTTTGTAGCTCTTCGTTGAACTTTATCTTAACTTCTGTTGGTGACTGCTTCAGCCGCTCATTCTCAGAAGGATTTGATTCTTGAATGTATGCGTGGGCATACGCTCTCAACGGTGTGAACATGACGAGTAATAAGATAAAAACAAGTAAACTTTTGATGGTTTTGCTAGCATGCATAGCAAAAACCCCCCTCTCTCTCTTTCTAAAACTCCTCTGAGAGTATTGGTAACATTATGTACATATTCAGAAACCTTCATTCCACAAACAACGGTGAAAAATGCACTCTTCGTAACAGATAGTACGCCATAATTTTGGTAATAACAAGTAGTAGTACTTGAAAAAATGTGAAAGAAAGTTGAACTTTGTGATTTTTTGTGACTTGAAAATTGCTCTTAAATATAGGAAGAAACGTGATAGCAAAAAGTTTTTTATCTTTTTTTTATTTTATTTATGATCCATTTCGACATAGGCTCCGTTTAGTGAGTAAGAAAAGCAAAACAGCTTAAAAAAAATACTAAGGAGTGTATGACAAATGAAAGCAAAAAAATTATTAATTCCCGTATTAGGAGCTTCACTATTATTCCCAACAGTAGCAGGTGCCGCTGAACAAAAACCAACGGTGAATACCCCAGCAGCAGATTTACGTGCAACGCTTGATCAACTCTTATCCGAACATTACGTATTGGCTGTTGAATCATTAACTAAAATGTATGATGGTGCAAAAGATGCAGACGAAACGTATAAAAAATTGGATCAAAACGCAGTGGATATGGAGCCAGCTATTGCCTCTGTTTACGGAAAAGAAGGTGCTGCTGAATTTGAACGAATCTTCAGAGCACACAACGAATATACAGATGATCTTGTAAAAGCAACGAAGGAAAATGACGCGCAAGGAAAAGCAATGGTAGACAAGGAAATTGAGCAGTTCGTTCAAGAGTTTTCTAAATTCCTAGCAACGGCAACGGAAGGCAAGCTTCCACAGCAAGCAGCAGAAGACGCACTACGTCTGCATGAGCAACAGGTAAAAGAAGCATTTGACGACTACGTAAAAGGCGACTACAAAGGCTCTTACGAAGCATTCCGCGAAGGATTCAAGCATATGTACACGATTAGTAAAGTACTATCAACAGCCATCACAACACAGATGCCTGAAAAGTTTAATAACACAAAAGCAGACGCACCTGCAGCCGATCTTCGCTCAACGCTTAACAGCTTAGCATCTGAGCACTTTGCTTTAGCGGTTATGGGTATGCAAAAAGGATTCGAATCAGCAAAAGACTATGATTATGTCACATGGGCTGAAAATGCCAACACAGCAGACTTCAAAGCAGCAATGAAATCGATTTATGGTCAAGCTGGTGCGGATCAGTTCGAAAAAATTTGGCAAACGAATCATATTAACGCACAAGCAGAAATTGCAAGTGCAGCAGCTGAAGGAAACAAGGATGCGATGATGCAAGCAGAGAATAAGCTATCTAAAACATTCGCAACCGACTTCGGTAATTTCTTAGGAGCGGCAACAGAAAACAACCTTCCAGCGAAAGATGCAACGGCTGCTTTAATGAAGCATGAGCAAACGGTCATTGACACATTTGATCAATACATGAACGGAAGCTATGCAGATGAGTTAAACACGTACCGCGAAGGCTATCAAATTATGTTTGGTGTTGGTCAAGCATTAGGTAATGCTATCGTTACGCAAATGCCTGAAAAATTTGCTTCCACAAATATGCCAACTCAAATGCCTAAAACAGGTATGGGTGGCGCTAGTGAAACAACCAATTCTTCTTCAATGACGATGTGGATGTCATTTGGTGCACTTGCCCTAGCTGGTGTAGCGTTCTTTGCACAGCGTGCTCGTAAAGCACAACAATAATCTTCAATCCCCCTGATCTTCTTACGTTCAGGGGGATTTTTATGTTATAGGTTCCTATCAAGTGCGACATCCTAAAAAGGAAAACGTTACTGAGGATGTCATTATGTATAAAAAGATTATTTATTGTGCTTTTTTATTGTTCTTTCTCCTTCCCTCTTCTAAGAGCTACGGAGTAACTGAATTAAAGGCTGTTTTTACGCGACAAGGCTTTTTATGGATCGCAAACGGTTCACAAGAAAAAAAAGTGACGACAAAAAAAGCTATCTTCACCAATCATCCACAGTGGTCGCGGGATGGTCGTTTAATTGTCTATGAAAAAGAAGGGAACGACATTAAGCCCGATCAGTCCAAGACAAATGAAATTTGGGTCTATGATACGGTACGTAATACGCATAAGTTGATTGCTCGTGATGGTCGTCATCCTGTCTGGTCTCCTCACGGTCATTCCGTTGCTTACGTAGAGGGGAATGCTCTTCAAGTATCCGATCTGAGTCGATTTCGCACGGTTTCAGTTGGAGTAGATGATTTTATTTGGACACCTGATGGAAACGGATTTATCGTTTCAGCTGGTGCAGATCTTCATCCTGATGGATGGACAAATCCCATTCTTTATAAAGTAGCGCTCACAGCACCTAGCACACCTTATTCTCAAGAAGCGACACCCTTTTTTACAATTCCAAAGGAGCTCACAAAGGGAAAAGCAACCATTATGTCCATTAACGCTGGAGACTTCTCCTTCTCACCCGATGGAAAATGGCTGTCTTTCACGGTAAGCCCTACTGCCTCTTGGTCTATGGACAGTGACATGCTTTGTGTTCTATCCGTCGATGGAAAGCAGTTTAGCGTACTTGATGAAGTCATCTTGCACCTGGATACCGCAAAATGGGCGCCAAACCAGTCAACTCTCGCTTATATTGCAGGAGGCGGACGAATTGTATTCGGGTTCAAAAACAAGCAACTGAACATAACGGAGATGCCCGTGTATCAAACGGTTCACATGACACCTCCTCATTATGCGGAGCTTGGTTTTTCTTGGATCACGGACTCTTCACTCGTCGTTTCCCGCGTAATAGAAAGCGAATGGAGCAATGACTACACGAAACGACCAAAAGCGTCTCTTTATTTGTTGAACACAAAAACAAATATGCAGCGTAAACTCACGTCTCCTACTGGATTTTTAGGTGATTATCAGCCTCTCTATGTGTCGTCAATCGACAAGCTTACGTGGCTTCGAGGCAAAGACTTCTGGGGATACGGGGACATCTGGACATCAGATCGTGATGGAAAAAACGCCTCTCGTTGGATTAAAAGCGTTGAAATGTATGGAATCTATAATCCCTCGGCATCACCAAAAGGAGAGCACGAAAGATGAAACTATTTTTGATTAGCGCCGTACTGATCGGTTCTCTATGGTGGAGTCCAAGTCATCATAAGTTTGAAAAGACTTTGAACGAACAGGTTCAAAAAGCTCCAGCAACGATTGACCTCACATCACTGGCAGAGTTTAAGTGGGACAAGGCGTATGTCTTTGGTCCCTACACCTCTAAAGAAGCGTTACATGCACAACTTGGGGTGAAATTTCCAGGGGTAATTAACATGGAGAGGCGTGATGACATGTATCTCTTTGTCTTTCTTTACAAGAAAAAAGTAATTGAATACGCACAGGTAAATCGGCGTGGCATCAATATCGCAATAGACCGAACGTATTTAACTCCACGTCATAGCTCATTCATGGTAACATCAGGTAGAATACAGCATTAATGAAAGGATGAGCACGATGAACGTTTGGGACGCTGAGTACGCTGTCTCTATTTATGAAGCTAAACGCTGCATTGAACAACAGTTTCCCAAGCTCTCTCCTGTCATAGTGGACGAGCTTGGAAAAGGCTTTGATAATACGGTGTATGTCGTGAACAATAGCTATGTGTTTCGATTTCCACGACGAGAGATTGCCGTGTCGCTTCTGCAAACAGAAAACACCCTACTACCTGCACTAGCACCACTGTTACCCATTTCAATCTCTTACCCTTTATTTTTCGGAAAGCCGACACAACAATACCCGTGGCCTTTTACAGGCTATCACTACATTCAAGGCGATCTCGTGTCCACTCTTTCAAAGGAAGAACGAATACTGTCGGCTTCGCTTTTGGGGGAGTTTTTACGCATCCTTCATGACTTTCCTGTACAAGAAGCAAGACGTCTTGGCGTATCAGATGATCAGCTCGCACGCCTCGACGTAGGAAAACGAAAACCGAAGCTACTTGAAAATCTCAAAAAAGCAAACGCCATTCTTCCACCAGCACAGTTCGTCGCGTTGGAACAGTGGGTGAAGCATGTCCAGCCGCTCACGATCCCTCAGACAAAAACGCTTTGTCACGGTGATCTTCACATTCGAAACATCGTCCTTGACGACACAAAAACAATTGGAGGGATTATCGACTGGGGAGATGTTCATATCGGTCACCCTGCCGTTGATTTATCGTTTGTGTACAGTTATTTTCCGTCAGAAGGCAGACAACAGTTTTTTCATACGTACGGAGAAGTTGATGATGATACCGTTACTCTCGCAAAATTTAAAGGTCTTTATACAACGATTATGCTTCTTTTGTACGCAGTTGATCAGCGAGATGAAACGCTAGTAGGAAGTTCGCTTAGCAGTATCGATCTATTATATGAATCGTTGTAACTAAGAAAAGTCACCTCTTCCATTCCATCCTATTATTTCCTCTTGAAATTGTAGGAAAGAAGATATAATTTTAAAATAATCATTGCAATCGTTTCACAATCTATCCATAACTCTTGTATAATAAGAGGAATTACATACGAAGGAGGAATAATTCCTATGGAACAAACATCTCTTATCTCTCCACCAGAAGACCAGCTTTTATTATATGAAAAACAGTTTAAAGCGCTAGCAGACCAAAAAAGACTGCAAATTCTATACTATATTGTTCAAAAGAATTCGATTTGTGTTTGTGATTTATGCGAAGTCATGGATATGCCTCAATCAAAGTTATCGTATCATTTAAAAATTTTACTTGATGCGAACTTAATTACCAAAGATGCAAAAGGTACGTGGAGTTATTATCAACTCAATGAAGCTCCGATCCACCAGCTACTTTCTCCGAAACTTTGCTCTCTCTTTCAAGTAAACCGGTAATTACCCTTCATTCTTCACTCAATAGCCCTTTATTGAACGACTTAGCGTCATTAATCTAGCCGTAATCTCACCAGACGATTACGGCTTATTTTATTGCCAATTTACGAGACTCCGTTAAGAACACACGAAAAAGAACGCATCATCTAAGATGCGCTCCGTTATGTTATAAAAGATTGAAGAAATAGACCGTCTGTGCGATTGCCCACGTCACGCCAATCGCAATAACCGTTGGGATCAAGAAGGAAAGAAACGTCCACGTTTTGCTTTTCGTTTCCTTATAAATATTCACAAGCGTCGTACCACATGGGAAATGAAGAAGTGAAAATAGCATCATATTAAGCGCCGTCAGCCATGTCCAGCCGTGATCTAAAAACAGCTGTTTAACCGATGATAGACTTTCCATTTCCGTTAGAGCTCCTGTAGACAGATAGCCCATCAGCAAAATTGGAACGACAATTTCGTTCGCCGGAAGTCCGATAATAAACGCCATTAAAATATAGCCATCTAATCCTAACGTTTGTGCAAACGGATCAAGGAAATGAACAATATGCATCAAAATACTCGTATCGTTAATGAACACATTTGCTAAAACCCACGTTAAAATCCCTGCTGGGGCCGCTACTTTGATGGCCCTCATTAAGACAGAAAGCGACTTGTTAAGGGAAGAGCGTAAAATCGTTTCCCGAATTTTCGGACGACGATAAGGCGGCAATTCTAGCGTGTAGTGGGTAGGAACTCCTTTAAGTGCCGTTTTCGATAAAGCCCATGAGACCGTTAGCGTCACAACGACCCCAAATAAGACCATTCCGATAATAACCCCTGCCGTGACAAACGTTTTTAATCCTCCTGTATAACCAGCAGCCATAAATAAAGAAGATAATAGAATGAGCGTTGGCCAACGTCCATTACAAGGAACAAAGTTGTTTGTTAAAATGGCTAACATGCGCTCCCTCGGTGATTCAATAATACGTGTGGACATAATGGCGGCTGCATTACAACCAAAGCCCATTGCCATCGTTAACGATTGCTTCCCGTGTGCACCTGCGCGTTTGAACAATCGATCCATATTAAAAGCTACTCGTGGCAAATATCCGTAGTTTTCGAGCAGCGCAAAAACTGGGAAGAAAATAGCCATCGGCGGAAGCATAACGCTCACAACCCACGATGTCCCCCGGTACAATCCGAGTACAAGCATACCATAGAGCCAATCTGGTGCATGAAGTGCCTGAAAGCCCTTTGTTAGATAACCTTCAATCCAGTTGAAGAAATCAGCAAGCAATGCTGAAGGAACATTTGCGCCTGCAATCGTTAAGTAAAAGACCATCCCAAGGAGCAACAGCATAATGGGAAATCCCCAAATTGGTGAGGTTAAAACCGCATCCAGCTTTTCTGTACGATCATTCTCCTTTTTATTTGTAAACGTAAGCGTCTGTTTGCAAAGATCTTGACTTGTTTGAAAAATACTTTGCACAATATGGTCTCTCACAGCAGGATGCGAGGCGTCCTTCGCTTTTTGTAGCAAGTCATTTAGCTGTTGCTCATGAATCGATCCCGTTGAATCCACTCGTCATCCCTCCTTGCGATAGCGTTGTCCTCTGCGTATCGGCGTGAAGTCCGATTCGCTTTTTCCACTCGGTGAGTAGAGAATCATCTCCGTCTAATAGTCGAACGGCCACCCAGCGGGAAGGTAGTGCATTTCCAATAATCTTTTTAACAATTGGCTCAAGCTCCGCAATTTTTGCCTCTGTTTCCTTCGAATAGGTCAATTGAAACGGAGTAGTCGGAAGCTCGTTTTTTACAACCCGATCAATCGTATCTAAAAGCTGTGATAGACCACGCTTGTTTCGAGCTGAAATTTTCACAACCGGTACACCAAGTTTATTCATGAGACGCTGCTCATTTACTTGGATGCCTTGTTTTTCCGCTTCATCAATTAAATTCACACAAACGATTACTTTTTCCGTCATCTCAAGCACCTGTAGAGCTAAATTCAAGTTACGCTCTAGCGCGGTCGCATCTACGACTACAATCGTGAGGTCAGGCTTTTCAAACACAATATAGTTTCTTGCTACCTCTTCATCCGTCGAATTGGAAAATAGCGAATACGTTCCTGGTAAATCAATCATTTTGTAAGTAACATGCTTATGGGAAAATTCTCCCTCCGCCATTCCAACGGTTTTACCTGCCCAATTTCCTGTGTGTTGCTTGAGCCCTGTTAATGTATTAAAAAGCGTACTTTTACCCGTATTCGGATTTCCAGCCAGCGCAATGGTGAATTGATTATTCGACATCGTCTATTCGCTCCCCTAGAATTTTTGAGCTTTCTTCTTTTCGCAATGCAATTGTCGTTTGACTTACTTTATAGGCAATAGGATCGCCGAGCGGACTCTTTCTAACGACTTGGACGACGGCTCCTGGCACAAATCCTAAGTCTAGCAGTCTGCGGCGCATGATCCCAGATAAATGAAGTTCTGTAATTCGAATGCGCTCACCCTTCAAGCCTTGACTTAGATTCATAATGTTATCTAGGCTCATCTTTTTTTCTCCTTGTCTATAAAATTGAATTTGGTTTATAATTTTTCCCTAATGCAACTTTTAATATTATAGTATGACCAGCCGTGATATTTGTCAATTCTTTTTCATCTACAGGATTCGCCGTTTCCTGAAAAAAAGAGAGAAACATCACCTTTATCATACCTATGCAAATGAAAGAAGCGATGGCACGAAAAATTGAGAAAAGTTCTCAAAAGGGCTTGATCGTCACATACTCATTTTTTAATCAATAAAAAAGCAGACCTTAGACTCATTCTAAGATCTGCTTTTATGTAATGTTCCGCACTGGCAATTAGAGAATGATTCTCAACATTGTCTGTGCTCCGCGTTGAAACTTATAGGATACTTCTTGCTCTTCAATCGCTCTTACCTCTGGAAGAAGGTCCTCCTTTAGCTGATCAACAAAGCGTGATCGTTTTCCACTTCGATTGCTGAGCGAGAAAAGTCTGATCTCCGACTTTGTTACTCGAATCAGTTCTTTTAATGATTGAAGATGAAACTGATAATCCAGACGATCGTCGTACGTAAACAGCAAATGTGCTGAAAGAGTTAAATCAAATTGCTTGTCTTCAAACGGTAAATGAGGCAGCTTCCCGTACAAATAGCGATAGGGATGAATTCTCATGTCTTGTATACAATCGTAAAACGCTTTGGTTCGCTCTTTTTTTAGGCCTTTAACATCTTGGAAATATGTCCAGTCATATTGTTCAGCCACGTCTCTCATTTTTTCCATCGTGTGATCAATATCTTCTAGTCCTTTTTTTGCGAGGATCTCTGTATCAAACTCGTAGGCCATATCACAAGCCATAGCCGTAGCTCCAAGCTTGTTTGCGTGGGCAGTAAATGAGCACGCCCCGCTTGCACAATCTAAGATCATTTTCCCTTGAAGATCTGTGCGTTTTAAATTAAACATGCTTGTATATTCCTGAAATGTTCGCCCGATGAATACAATTCGGTCAATTTCTAGCATTGCCCCCATATTTCTCAACTCCGCTCAGCTCCTCTGTTAAAAGACAAAATTTTTAGACAACTATAAGTATAGAGGTTTTTGCGTTGAAGAACAAGGGAGCGTTTTCCTATAAAAGCCCGTCCCCTGTTGAAAGAGAGGACGGGCTTTTGATTACTATTCTCCAGAAGCTTTCGCTGATGGCTTAGATTCATTTCCGTTTTCATCAATAGCGGTTACATAATACGTATGCTTTGATGCTTCTTCATCCAAGTACGTTTTCCGCTGATGAGCAGCAATGCTTGCCACCTGCTGAAAACCACCGTTTCCGTTGTCCCGATACACGCGGTAGCCAATCACGTCATCGCTTCGAACCGCATACCACGTCACAAACGAACCGCTTACCTTCACGTTTGTTGGTGCGTCAGGTAGCTTCACTTGTGTAGGAGGTGATGTCTGTGCTTTTTTAAGCTTCGTATAGACAACAAGGCGTTCCTGATGCGTTCCAACAGATCGATCAAACTTTCCGGTGCAGGTAATTAAATTCAAATAGGATTCGCTAGCAGGACCGAAAATCTTTTGAAGCGGCGCATCATCCCGCAAATAGCTTTCTTTGTCTTGCACGACAAACGTCAAATAGTTTTTGTACTTGTCGGTCAAGATGATCTCATCGCCTGCCTTTAGCTTTTTAAGATTAAAGAAGATGGCTGGACCTGTTTTGCTGTCTACATGTCCTGCAAGAACAGCGTTGCCTTTGCCACCTGGGCGAACTCCCGGCTCAAACCAACCGACGTTGTTCACCTTTTTCGGTACGTCCATCGCTCCACTTTCTAAGAGTCCTACCTTTTCGACGTCTGCATCAACATCAATCGCTGGAATTTGAATTCGCGCGGGAACAATCCCCTTTTCCTCAGCTTCTTTTTTTTCTTCTACTTTATTTACACGCTCCTGCTCTTTTTTTAAAAGCGTAAATTCCTTTTCAAGGCGATTCGTTGTTGAAGAGGCACTGCTTTCCTCCTCTGGAGATAGTGAGAGCGGTTTTTCAACCGTTTTCCCATGCTCTTCTGATGGTGTCTCGTTCATCGCAGCATAATTATACCCACCTACTAGCAGAATGCTAATAAGTCCTCCCGCAACAAAAAGTGAATTCCTTTTCATACCGTCTCCTCCTCCCTCTTTCTTGTCGTGTCATTTTTTTCTTACTACTTATAACGAATCAAACGAACAATTGGATCACCAAAAATTAAAATTAATTCATTTGTTTTATTTTTATCTCTCTACACATGACTTTTTATCTACCTTTTCATAACGGACACATAATTGATTGCTTTAACACCTGCAAGCTTCAAAGAATTTCACAATATACCGTGACTAACGAAAGATCAGATAAAAAAAGAATGGCTCTTCCGTTCAGTTTTAAATATTCAGATAGTTCTAAATATTCATTTTATTTTATCGAATTTTGTTGTATACTGTAACTACTTACAGAGAAAGGAGATGGAACATAAGAAAATCCACTAAAGAAAGGAAGTGAAAGGATTAGCTCAAATTGTTTAATCCCTATTCAAGCGTGAAGAAGGACACAATGTTAGTTGACCTAGTTAGGCCCTATGAGCGATTTTACCATTATGTTAATTACGATTCCCCTAAAACATAGATTAAGCTAGCTGCTTACTGCGCACAAACGCAATGTAAGCAGCCTTTTTGTTTATTCAAACAACGTAACATCTGTCTTCTGCTTCAACACGGTTAAATACGTATGAAGTTGTCCTCGGTGATGATAAAGGTGAGCAATGATTTCAATATACCACTCTGCTCGTGAATACGTCACGCCCCAATAGGAGGTGGTTTTCTTCTCGATGTCTTCTACATGCAAAATCTCTTTCTGAAATACCCGAAAGGAATGCTCTAATTCCCCTAGACACTCTTGTTTTGTCGTAACGTTGCAACGTTGATAGAAGTCGTTCATTTCCTCCACTGTTGCTTCTTTCATGATGTGCAGATCGGCTTCGCAAATAACGGCAATATGAGCGATCAATTCACCGAGCGAACGCTTGCCTTCATGGATTTTCTTGCTAAAAAGCTCTTCAGATACGCTCTCAATTAGTTGTTTGGTGGACCGTATCGCAATCTCTGCCTGATGACAAACCGCTGTTTTCCATTCCAATCCCCTTCATCTCCATCCATTTTTTTCATATTACCTCTAGTATACATGCTTCCCTCCCGTTTAGGAGACAATGAAAATAGAAATGCCAAACGAAAGGCGGTGACTCCGAAGCGGGACACGTATGGAACTATTGAACATCTTTTTAGTAATTGTCCTTATTGCGCTTACAGCTTTTTTCGTGGCGACTGAATTTGCGATTGTAAAAGTGCGTAAATCGCGAATTGACCAGCTTGTAGAGGAAGGCAGACGAAATTCAGTAGCAGCACGCCGAGTGGTAACCCACTTAGATGAATATTTATCAGCGTGTCAGCTCGGAATTACCATTACAGCGCTTGGACTTGGTTGGCTAGGAGAACCGACCGTCATGGCACTGCTAAAGCCTCTTTTTGCGAAGCTGGATTTAGCTCCGTCTCTTTCAAGTATTCTGTCGTTTATCATCGCCTTTGCCGTTATTACGTTTATTCATGTCGTAGTCGGAGAGCTTGCACCCAAAACACTTGCTATTCAAAAGTCAGAGGCAATCGTCCTGACGTTTGCAAAACCGATTATTTGGTTTTACAAAATTATGTTTCCGTTCATTTGGGCGCTAAATGGTTCTGCTCAAGCAATCGCTAAAATGTTCGGTCTTCATGCAGCGTCAGAAAGCGACGTCGCACACAGTGAAGAGGAGCTTCGCATTTTGCTCTCTGAAAGCCTTGAAAGCGGCGAAATTAATCCATCTGAATACCGCTATGTAAACAAAATTTTTGAATTTGATAACCGCGTAGCAAAAGAAATCATGGTACCACGCACTGAGATGGTGACTGCGACCAAAACAGATACGGTAAAAGAGTTTTTGCAAGTGGCAGGCATTGAAAAGTATACGCGTTATCCTGTCGATGAAGGTGACAAAGACCATATTATCGGCGTAATCAATATTAAAGAAATCTACAATGATGTGATTTTTAATGGCATTCATGGAAGCAACACGCTTGAAGATTATATTAAGCCCATTATTATGGTCATCGAGACTGTCCCTATTAATGAACTGCTCGTTAAAATGCAAACTGAGCAAATTCAAATGGCGATTTTAATGGATGAATATGGTGGTACCGCTGGACTCGTAACGGTTGAAGACATTGTAGAAGAAATCGTGGGCGAAATTCGCGACGAGTTTGATATGGATGAACGTCCATACCTGCAAAAAATTAAAGACGGCCATTATATTTTAGACGGAAAAACGCTCATCTCACAGGTCAATAATTTGTTTGACACGAATATCGAAGATGAAGACGTGGATACAATTGGTGGCTGGATTTTAACGCAGAACTTTGATGTCCAAAAAGGAGATATCATTCAAACCGACTATTATAATTTTAAGGTACTGGTTATACAGTCTCACCAAATCAAATACGTCGAGCTGAAAAAACGACGTGATCCTCCTCTAGAAACGGATGAAGAAAGCACAGAGCAAGAAGAGTGTGAAGAGAAGGATCATAACTAACCCCCATGCTAAACGTTGAAGCACGGGGGTTAGTTCTATCTCCACGCTCCCACTTCGCTCGGAGACTTGTACCAAGAAGGAACAACACTTGTGAAAAACTGATGATCCATTGCAATTTGGTCGACTCTCACCTTCATCGACGCCATTTGTTCTGGCACAAAGCGTTCTGACCAAACGATGGATGAAACCAGTTCCATCGCTACGTCGCCTCTTCTTCAATTTTAATCACATAACGTCTTCCATTTGGCTTTACCGCTTGATACTTTTTCTCCTGTGAATACCATCCTTTTAGAACGCGAAAATCCACACAATCCTTTAACCAGAGGAGGCTATCGAGTTGATTCATCCTTTTTTCTCCTTATAATCCAAACAAAAAAGACCGACATCTTTACAGAACGTCAGGCCTTCATCCACACTATTATAAAAGATCACTAATTGGCTACTTCTTCGTATTTCGCCGTAAAAAGTGATAAAACGAACATGATCATAAACGCGACGACAGCGGTAGAAACGATGTCAAATCCAAAATACATTTCTGAAAGTCTGCCGATAATAATAGGAACAGCTGTCACCATGAAGGGAATGAACCACAGCGAAGCTTCCGTTAGTGAAAACTGGCGCTGACACTCGTTACACTTAATGTCGCCTTCTTTATTTTTAAACATAGACTTTAAAATCTTTTTCCCAGAAAGTTTATTTTGACATGAACAACATTTTGTCATTAACACTGTGCTCTTCGTCTCCTTGTTTAAGAGTATAGTTATATATTATCACCTTTCCGAGAAAAAACGCTTCTTTCGTTCGAGGTTTCACAAAACTGTCAATTTTGTCGAATTTTTCTTCATTTTCAGTATGAATGCTTACTGCATGCCTCTTATCGCCACTCCGTATCGCCATAACCACGCACACAGAGCGATGATGAACATCCCTGCACAGGTCAGAAGAACAGTGAGACTGACAGATCCATTAAGTAAAAGTGAAACCACACCGTAGGATACTGGAATAAGTCCCATCGAAACCATCGTGTTTAAGCTCATCACGCGGCCAATTTTATCCTTTGGAACGTTTTGCTGCATTTGACTAATGACGATGATGTTAACACACGAAATACAGACTCCTATTAAAAACAGACTTACTATGCTGCACGTTAGCACCGTCCACTGACTGTAGAGGATCAAAAGTCCTCCCTCCATTCCAATCAGACCAATGACAGCGGCGCCCCGATGTTTTCGAATGTTAAAAATCCCTATGCCAATTGCCCCTGCCACCATGCCAAAAGCAAATGAACTTTGTAAAAGGCTTAAGATCAGAGACTTTCCCCCGTACACCTCTTCTCCGTAAAGGGGGATGCTAATCATAAGTGGGCCAACAAAGAAGAAATTCGTCACAATGAACGTTAACATGACTGTTTTTAAATACGCTGACTGCCTTACATAGCGCTGCCCTTCTAAAAGGGACGCAATAAATGTAGCACGAGTTGACAGGTGATCCTTTTGAATTGGCTCATTCACTGTATACATGAATAGAGCACCAACGGCGAGCATAAGTGCGATGCACATAAAGATAATGGGATACGATACGTGAGACAGTAAGAGAGAAGCAAGTACTGGACCAAGAACAGTTGATAACTGATTAGTGGTTTGAACGAATGCGTTCGCTGATTGTAGCTGATGTTGATTCAACACGCTCGGAAGCAACGCATCACGCGCTGGCCAAAAGAAGGCATCGAGTAAACCGAAAAGAAGCGCAAACAAACAAAGAAATGTGAAGTGAAGATATCCAAGGTGAAAAAAAACGGCCATGAGCACTAACAAACCAACTCTTGTAAGAAGGGACCATCCTACCATTACTTTCTTTTTATAACGATCTGCCATAACGCCCCCAAAAGCCATGAACACCACTCGCGGTAATGTAGTAGCCATCATAGCCAGTCCAAGTAAGCGCGGCATACGTAGGTAATGAACGATGTACCACTGTTCAATCAGCACGTACATCGAGATCGCTAAACTAGACAGACATCCTGCAAGCCAAATTTTTAGAAACGTGGTATTTGCAAAAAGTATGTGGGGTTTCTTACGTAGTTCCATTTGCATTTTTCATTCTCCTCATTGATTAGATTAACGTCTAATTAGATATATATCTAATATAATAACGAACAGAATGAATATTGACAATAAAAACCAAGCATTCATCCTCACATGCCGTAAGAATGAACGCTTTTGCTAGTTGTTACGTTTATCAATTTCCCCAATTTGTTTAATATCACCTAATACGTAAATGTAAAAGAATAAGCCAACTATTAGCACAGCCCCTGCTACTAAGAAACTCGATGTAAAGGAGCCTGTTTGATCGTACAAATAGCCTGTAAGTGCCGTAGCAATGATACCACCAAATAGGTTATTTGCTAGGTTTACAAGTGAGCTAAGCAGTGAAAGTGATCCAGACGGAGCAATTTCTGCAGAAATAGACCATCCAATCGGCGCTGTTGCTGATATGCCAGCTAACCCAATTGAGATAAAAATCATTCCCGCAATCACGTTATCCGTTATGATGGAACCTAAAAAGGCAAATCCGAGGCACAGTCCAATAACGATAATGGTCCGATAAACTTTTTGACTCGAAAATCCTTTTTTCAACAAGTAATCCACTAAAAATCCACCTACCAAAATGCCAGAAAAAGTGGCAATTAGCCAAGGGACGGCCGTCAATAAGCCGGACGACATAATATCCATGCCGTATTGCACCTTAAAAAACGTTGGTAGCCACGTTAGCAGTAGGTTAAAGGTATACCCATAACCGGTAAATCCAATCATCAATCCCCATACTTTGCGATTTGAAAACAACACTTTAAGCGCTTGAAAGAGCTTGTACTGCGGTTCGTCATCTGAGGATATATTATGTTCACGAATATACTCAAGCTCCTCCTCTGAAATGCGTTTATGATAATTCGGACGTTCATAGTACCACCAAAATAGCGCTGTAAATAACACATTAATAACGCCAATAACTAAAAACGCAACGCGCCAATCAAAGCGCGTGACGAGAATGGCCACAAGCGGTGCTCCAATCACATTAGAAAACTTTGCCGCTGAATCAAACAGCGCATTTGGCAAGCTACGTTCACTAGGTGGAAACCATAGCGAAGTTGCTTTAGAAGCTGCCGGAAATGCCGATGCGCTCATACCACCAATAAGAAAACGAATGATGTATAAAAGCAGCTTCCCTTGCAAAAAGGCCATCGTAAGAGTAAGCAGACTCCAAATAAGTAGCCCTACCCTCGTCACCCAGGCGACGCCAAACCGATCAAGCAAGCTCCCAGCAGGAATTTGCATCAATGTGTACGAATATGTATAAATTGAAAACACAATTCCCAGTTCAGTGGCATTTAGATGAAATGAATCCTGTATTGAAGGAGCCGCAACAGATACAGCAACGCGGTCAAAGTAATTCAGGATAATCATGCTGCTTAAAAGCGAAGAAATTAGCCATCTTGTACGTCCTGATCGTTTCACGAGTTGACTCATACAAAAACCCCTTTCTCCGATAGTGTACTCGTTTTTTCAAGATTGCATTCTGACTTGTACCACGGATTATACGAGGCTAAACAGAGAGAAATTCATTTCGTTCTTTTTTCTCTGAGAGGGTGACTTTTGAAGCACGCGTGATGTGTTGCATATACGTTCAAGATGGAGTTATCGTTTTATGAGGCATTGAAGGAGTTTCCGCATTCTGCGATCGATATGCTTGAGGAAATCCATTTTTTAAAAGAACACATTCAGCTGCTGTAAGAACATCCTAAACAGACCGCTTATTTGGACGGGCTTATAGAGGTCTTTTCCCGAATTGTCGAGCAGTTTACTCGACTGAATACGCAAGGAAGACTTGTATACAAAATCTTCATCAACAACCATCACTCAACTAAATGGACGGTGAAAAATATGAACCGAAACGACTTACGCTATAAAGATTTCCCCCTGCAGTCATACGACAAAATTCGATATTGTGATACGGACAGACAGGGTCATGTGAACAACGCATTATTTTCTACCTTTTTAGAAACGGGACGCACAGAGCTTTTATACGGTAAGGAACCCCTACATACAGAAGATTGTGCCTTTGTCATCGCTCATCAGCGAATTGATCTTCTCTCCGAAATCACGTGGCCTGGAACCGTTGAGATCGGAACCGCCGTCGTAAAAGTTGGCAACAGCTCCTTGACCCTTTTTCAGGGGCTCTTCCAAAACGAACTGCTTGTCGCACGTGCCGATACGGTTATTGTCCAAATGAATGAGAGCACGAGAAAATCTCAAGCACTTGCATCTGTTACAAAAGAAGAACTAACCAAATATTCGGCTTCTATTGAAAACGAATAGCGCTTCAATCTCTATTCACGAAGTTGTCCAAAAATGCTATAATAATTAAATTGTTTGTAATTTTCACACCAAAGAGCCGCACGAAGGAGTCAAAAGAAATGAAATGGCTAATTGTTTATGGACCGCTGCTAGAAATTATCGGCTATGCGCTCCTTTCTTATTTTTGGGTGGATAAAATGCGAGAAATTCGACCACTCATCATTCTACAGCTTGTGCTATACGTCGGGCTAATCACCCCGTTACTCATTTGGGGTTACTATTTAAAACATTAGAAAAGACCAAATCGTGGCCGATTTGGTCTTTTTGCTACGCTTTGAACGTGACGTCAATTTGAATAATCTCTGAACGACTCCCTAGTCGAAGTGGTGGCCCCCAGAATCCGAATCCAGATGACACGATCACGTGCATCTGATTTTTACGCAGATATCCCCAGTCGACTTCAAACAGCTTTTTCGTAAACAAATGGTTGGGTGCCATTTGCCCTCGGTGCGTGTGACCAGATAACAGAAGATCCACACGACTTTCCTCCGCATTTTGTAAATCAGATGGCTGATGATCCATCGCAATAATCGGGATTTTATGGCGAAGAGAAGACGTGAGCTGCTGAAAGCTCTCTCGATGATGATCAGTCTTATCCTTTCGTCCAACTAAATAAAAGCTATCGTCAATCATCATCGTTTCATCTAGCAACATCTGAATGTTAATACGCTTCATTTCTTCTAGAAAAACCGGAATTTGTTTTCCGTAGTATTCATGATTGCCAAGAACGCCGTACACCCCAAGCGGTGCATGAAGCTCTTTTAAAATGTCACCGATCCCTTTTTTCATAAACGCCTTTGGATCATCATCAATAATATCACCCGGCAAAAGAATAAGATCTGGCTTCAGCTCATTAATCTTCGCTACTAATCGTCTCGCATGCGCTCTTCCAGAAAGCGTACCGAAGTGCATATCGGATGCCATCGCAATTCGCAGCTGCTTTCGCGAGCCTGCATTTTTCGCGACGGTGACTTCATAAGGACGAACAACGGGCGAATAAGCGTTAAACGTTCCGCTTACGAAAATCCAAATAAATAGCGCCACAACTGCTATTCCTGTCCATACAATTGCATCCTCACGATCAATGACCGTTGTTTGCAAGATCCACGCTAGCAAATCAGCTAGTGGAAAGATCAGCAGCGCATATTGAAAAATTCCAAGCCAGTACGATCCAACCACACGCACGGGCGAAGCGGAAGAAAACGGCTGGCTGATCAGATAGGAGTAAGCAAATACCGCCACGATTACCCCATACAAGTAGATGTGACTAGCGCCAAATGACGTTTCTAACCAAACCCATCCGTTCCATCCCATATAAAAGGCAAGAGCCGTATAGATCAGAAAAAACCCGCCTACTTTTGCTATGTTTTGTATACTCAATACGATGTACCCCATTCCTGCGTTATTGTTGTCTTATTTTACCACGCTTTTCACTCGTTCTATGTATGTCATGCTCACAGAATAAATGTGGACATACAAAAACGAGCAGGAAATTCTCCTGCCCGTCTCATATCATGATGCTTTTGACCAATGCTTCGTCGTGTCTTTCTCTACTAAAGTTGCGACGAGAATATATCGTTTCGGCGCAGGTCCTACGTAGTAGAAGGGATAGCACGTACTCACTGTTAACGTTGCGCGCGGCTTCGGAACAATGACCGTACGATCATCCTTATCCACAATTCGCACCTTATTCACGCGATACGTAAAGAGCCCTGCACGCGTCTCTACCTCTAACAAATCACCTTTTCCAACGTCACCAAGCTTACGAAAAACCGTATCGCGGTGGCCAGACAGTACGGAATTATCATCCATGCCAGGAAGAACGCTCCCTGCATAATGACCGACACCCTTTGTAAGCTCGTCTTCATTTGTTCCATGAATAATTGGAAGCGTAGAAGAAATAGCAGGAATGGTCAGTGTGCCGATTTCCTCTCCCACTTCTGGCTGCTCATCATATTGAACTTGCTGCTTAGGAGACGGCTGAGGCTTTTCCTTTTGGACTACCTCTTTTTTCATCACTTTTGGTGCTTCTTCCGTTACATGCTGTCCATCCCACAGCTTTTTCCCGTTGGTTGCAAGCAAAAACACACCGGCTGCTATAATAACGACACTAAATATGAGAAAAACCAATCGCGAAGCGCGTTTGGTTTTTCTCTTTCTTGATACTCTCATTTAGTTTTGGCGAACCTTTCGAAACATAAAGAATCCTGCCACAATCATTCCTGCTCCGATCATCATCGCAAGTGGATACGAAGAAGCTGTATCTGGTAAACGTGCACCATTCTCAGTTTTCGTTACAACTTGATGATCACCTTTAACCGGCGCTGCATGACCTTCTTTTGTTGAAGATGGTGCTGGCTTGTCTGCCGGCTTCTCTTCTTCTGTTGCTCCTTGCTCAAGGTTATTTTCTGTTTCCTCAATAAAATCAGAGCCAAACATTTCACCTGTAATGACGAAGTCTGCTAAAAATACACCAGCTTTGTCATAGAGCGTTACTTCAACTTTTGCATTGTCTATGTTTTTCAGCTGAAGGAGCTGTTCAAACGTAATTGGTTTCTTTTGATCGCCAACAATTAGCTTAAATGATGCTTTTAATTCTAGCATTGATAAAAGCTCTTCATAAGCAGCACGAATTTTATTCAAATCTGCTGGTGATAGCTCTGTTAGCGTATCAAAATCTCCTATACTACCTAATGAATCACTGATTTCACTAAGGCGTTGAAGCTCTTCAGGATCTGTAGGCTTGGCGCTAATTGTTTCAAAGTGTTTGCTCAGACGCTCTAGTTCTTCTTGCGTCAAGCCAAGTTCCTCCGCAAGCGCTTCAAACATATCACCGTTATAGCTCTCGTCCCCACCTGTATAGTCGTACACGGCACTATCTAAATCATCATAAAAAATGTAATCATTAACGGTCTCATCGTTATCGGCTAAAAGCTTACGAAGACTCGCTTCTGTTAGATCATATTCTTCATATAATGGAGTTAGATTTGAAAGGTCTTTTTGAATCACCTCTCCAAGCATGTCGCTTAACTCATCTACTGTTTTATAATCTTCTAGCTTTTCATCATAGTAGTAATCAAGGATGGTTTCAATGTCGTCTTTTGTAACGTTAAAGCCACGCTCTTTACTCACTTTTTGTAAGTATTGATCAAGCTTTTGATCAAACTGTTCATCTCTCGGCTTCTTGTCTTCAATGTAGAAGTCAACATCTGACCATAAATAATCAACAAACACATAGTCATTTAGCGTTTGCCCATTTTCTTTTAACAATTGCACTAGAGATGCCTGATTTAACTGATACTTTTTATACAGCGGCTGTAAATTGGATAAGTCTTTGTGAATGACAGGTCCAAGATACTCTTTTAATTCATCTACTGTGTTAAACGTATCAAGATCATCGTCATCCTCTGTTAACACGTACTCAACGTCTGATTTTGTTACCGTGAAACCACGCTCTTTGCTTATTTCCTTTAAATATGCAAGTAGCTTTTGGTTAAACTGTGGATCTCTTGGTTTATTCGCTTCAAGCGAATAGAAAATACTAGAATCTAAGTCATTGTAAAATACGTAATCATCCAGCGTTTCATCATTTTCTGCTAATAAGCTTTTTAATGACTTCTCCGTTAACTGATACTTTTTATACAATGGCCCTAAGTTACTTAGATTCTTTTGAATCACAGGTCCAGCTGCTTTTTTCAGCTCTGCTACCGTGTCAAAATCGTCGATCGTTTCGTTTGTGTCCAATGCATAATCGACGTCATCGCGTGTCACCGTAAAACCACGCTGTTTGCTTATGTCAGCCAAATACGCGCTAAAATCCTTCTCAAAAGATGGGGCTTTAGCCGCGAATACCGAGGAAGGTAAACTTCCAATAACTAACATAATAATAAGTAAAAATCCCCCGAATTTCTTCACCTGTTGCTCTCCTTCTATTAAACTATTTTCACAACAGATTAACTATAAGCGATTAGAAAAGTTTCTACAATAAGTTTATTTCTTCCAAACGAAAATGATCACAAAGACCTAATTGTTATTTTAATATATACGAAACATTTCCTAATTACTGAATCAACACTATAAGAAAATTATGGTAATATAACCATTTTATTATAAATTCCACACCCTATTTATGTTAAAGTTAGAAAGAGAGCGCTCTCTTAAAAGGAGTGGTAGAATGATGATGGATTTTCAGCATCGCCGCCGTGCGTTTGAGATTCTAGCAAATCAACGAAAAGAAATACAAGCATCATGTTTTCAGCGCTATAAGAGGAGAAAATCATTTTTTCTACATTGGCTCAATCAGTTTCTTTCATCGCAAAAATAAAAACACAAAAAAGCATGACGATGAAGATCGTCATGCTTTTCTTTTAATATCCGACGCGTTTTAGGAGAACCTTACTTTCAGAATCCATTCCCTTAAACTCGACTTGGCGGTCGCCGTACTTTTCAACAACCTTCGCCATCATCGTGACGCTAGAATGATCCCAAATGCGTGAATGGGTAAAATCGATCACAATATGCGCCGGATCTTCTTCATAGTTAAATAGCGATACGAACTGTGAAGCCGTTCCAAAAAAGAGCGGTCCTGAAATAACGTATGTTTTAGTACTTCCTTCAATAGAAGAAGTAGCTTTCAAACGTGCCATTTTCCAACCAAATACGACGGCGCTCATGGCAACCCCTACCACAACTCCGATGGCGAGATTATGCGTATAGACCACAATCCCCACCGTTACAACCATAATAATCGCCTCAGACAGTGGGTATCTATGAAAGTGGCGGACGGAACTCCAATCAAATGTACCAATTGCCACTGTAATCATAACCCCAACAAGGGCCGCCATCGGAATTTGTTTGACCACGTCACCAAAAGCCATAATAAGCACTAACAGCCCAGCCCCTGCTACAAAGGTAGACAATCGGTTTCGCCCACCTGATTGTACGTTAATAACGGACTGACCAATCATTCCACAGCCTGCCATACCTCCAAATAAACCTGATGCAATATTCGCAAACCCTTGACCGCGTGCTTCACGGTTTTTATTTGAACTCGTGCCTGTGAACTCATCCACAATCGTCGCCGTTACAAGCGACTCTGTTAACCCAACAATCGCAATTCCAAGCGCAGTTGGGAAGATAATCTGAAGCGTTTCAAACGTGATTGGAATTTGTGGTAGGTGAAACATTGGCGGCACTTGCGTAATGCCCCCCATATCACCTACCGTTTTTACATCCAGCTTAAAGAAGAATACCACAATGGTCATCACAATAATGGCGACAAGTGGAGACGGAACGGCCTTTGTTACGAGTGGAAATAAATAAATCACGAGCAGCGTTGCCCCGATCATCGCATACATAAGCCAGTTTGCACCGTGAAACTGCGGCAGCTGTGCGGTAAATATAATAATCGCCAGCGCATTCACAAATCCTGTTAACACGGTTTGTGGTAAAAACGAAAGCAACCGACCGATCTTTAAGGCACCAAATACAATTTGGATAACCCCGGTCAAAATGGTCGCAGCGAACAAATACTCTAGCCCATGATCTCGCACTAAGGAAACCATCAAGACCGCTGTTGCACCTGTCGCGGCAGAAATCATTGCAGGACGACCACCTGTAAATGCAATGGCGATGGCAATACAGATCGATGCATATAATCCAATCATCGGGCTTACTCCCGCAATAATGGAGAAACCAATCGATTCAGGAATTAACGCAAATGCCACGGTCAGCCCTGATAAAACGTCTGCACGGACGTTTGAAAACCACTGTTGTTTAATTGTCATCTTGCTCAAAACGTACATCACCTCTAGTATTATTTTTTGACTTCTGACTCTCACAAAAGTCGGGGCCGTTTAAAACGAATTTTATAATACCATGAATGAGCAGATTTTTGAAGGGGAATTTCACCGCATACAAAAAGAGAAAAAGCATTCCTGCTTTCTCTCTTTATAAACTAAACTCTTTCTGTTTCGTCACCATAGAGCTGTAACCACCTACGTAAACATTGGAGATACGACAATCCTTTGTAAACAGCTGCACCATTATTTCAGAAGGTTTTCCTAGTGAATATCCCTGTTCAAAATAAAACGTATGGTGGGCCTGACCCGCTTTTCCGTAGCCATGCTTCACTAAATAACAAGCAAGAGCCGCATTGGATGTACCTGTTGCGCTCTCTTCGGGGATATCCACCACAGGAGCAAAATTCCGGCAGTGTGCCGAGCTGTTGTGCAACGTATCAAGCGTAAATACATGATAGCCAATTACACCATATTTTTTCGATATTTTAGCGATTTCGTTCATATTCGGCTGTATGCGTAATAAATCCAAACGCGTTTTTATCGGAATGATGATATCACGTAGCCCCGTTGACACAATTTGAATTGGTAAATCCTCCACTAGCATGTCACTCGAGATGTTGAGGGAGCGCTCAATGCTCTCAGGCGGAATGATCTCTAAAAATTGTGGTAGGTTTTGTTGCAAAAACACACGATTGTTCCGATCTATTTTAACTTGCAGAAGACCCGCTCTTGTTTCAATTATATATGAACCTTCTTTAATCTCATTTCGCTGCTTCAGCAATGAAAACAACGCGACGGTCGCATGTCCACATACATCCACCTCTTCAGCAGGAGTAAAATAACGAATCTGATAATCTGCAACTGTGGATGAAAATAAAAAAGCCGTTTCAGAAACGTTCAGATCTCTCGCAATAGCCTGCATATTTTCCTCAGTTACATGCTGCGTGTCCAATACAACGCCTGCCGCATTTCCACCCGCTCCATCTTTCGTAAAAGCTTCTAGTGTGTATGTTGAAACCTTCATTTCTATCGCTCCTCTTCTAAAACAGGCTCGTGCCGATATACAGATAGATTTATTCGATCGCCGGCCACAAACAAAACGCCTTCTTCCTGTAAAAGTGCCTTTTGCGTATATCGCCCTTCTTCATCACCGAGCGCAATCTCACCCTTTGCGTTTACGACGCGGTGCCACGGAAGACGGTATTTTTCACTCATGGAATGTAAAATACGCACGACCTGCCTTGCTCCGCGTGGACTGCCTGCAAGTGCTGCAATTTGCCCGTAGGTCATGACGGTTCCTTTAGGGATTTTTTTGATGATGTTAATCACTTGTTCTGTAAATGGCGTCACGTTTCTTCACATCCTTGAATTAATCACTTATAAAAGACAGTCTATCAAAAAAGACGAGCTACTGTCTCACAAGATGTGGTTCGTGTGAAAAAGGACGTCCTTATTGCTCATTTTTTCTTGAAGTAATCCAAACAAATGCTGTTCAGCTACCCAAAACCCTAAACCAGATCGAGCGTGGCGCTGAAGCAGTTTATCTGCCTTCCTCATATACTCGTCTGCTTCATCAAACTTCTGTTCCATATAAGAAACGATCGCTTTCGTACGATAGTAGGAATACAGATCGATCTTCAGAACGTGGGAAATTGCGTTCTTCATCTCATCGAGGGAGGGCTTTCCAAAGAGAAATTGATGCAGGAATTCCAAAGAAGAATACCGAGAGGAGACTTGGGAATATACGTTTCCTGAAAATAAAAAAACAGACGCTCATATTCAAGTCATGTATGCAGATATTTTCGATGCAATTCAACAGATCCCATAAGATGATTTACAAACAGACACGACCGTTTGATCGTGTCTGTTTGATTTATTGATTTAGTAGCTCTGTTTTTTGCTCCTGCCTTCTTGTCATTTTTCGAAGCGCTTGAAAGTTAATTACTAACAATCCTATGATGATGGTCACCCCGCCGACAACCATGATCCATGAAACAAATTCATTATAGACGAATTTGCCGACCGCTAAAGCAATAAGCGGTGAAACGTACAGCCAGGTAGAAGGGAAAATAGGATCCGTTTTCGATACGAGCCAGTAAAACAGCGTATGAGCAATCATTGACCCAAAAATAGTTAAATACAACAGTGAACCGACGGCTTTTGGCTCACTTATGTTTTCTATATGAACCGTTTCCGTACACAGAGAAAGAAGAAATAAAAAAAGTCCCCCGTACATCATTTGACAAGCATTTAACAAAATAGGCGATGTTGTCGGAAAGCGTTTCGTCACGTTTTTTGAATAAATTGCACCGCCCGCATACCCTATTTCTCCAATAAAGATGAGCAAACAAGCTGTCATCCATATGACGCTAAAGGTAGCTGTCATATTTGGAAGGAGCAGTAATCCAACCCCACAAAAACTGATAAGACAACCAATGAGCGACTGTTTGGATAACTTTTGCTTCAACAAAACAGATTGAAGACATAAGATCATAAGTGGCCCAGTTGCGGATAAAACAGCGCCGATTCCAGAGCTCACGTACTGTTCTGCCCAATAGAGGGTTGAAAACGTTCCGAAGGTCAACAATCCCCCGGTAATGACAGACTCTTTCGACCATAACACGCGAAAAGAAGCTTTCTTTCTCACCGTCATCACAATAAATAAAACAAATCCTGCTACAAAGAATCGAACACTAGCTGAAAAAAATGGGGGTAGTCCCGCATCTACTCCGATTTTTATGGCTAAAAAGGTTGTTCCAAATATCAAGCACATAAACAGATAATTAACGATCACCATTTTCGTTCCCTCCTTGCTATTTATCATATAGCACAAGAGACAGAACAGATGATTTTTTATAGAACAGATCATCAAACTCAGTGGTACAATGATGATAAGGAGGGAATCGTTCATGCTACACAAAACAAATGCATTGTTTCAACAAATTTATGATGATCTATGTCGCAAAATAGAGGCAGGTGAATGGAAAGAGAACGAGAAGCTTCCTTCTATTCGTAAGTTAGCGGATGAATTGGGCGTTCACCGACTTACCGTCTTTAAGGCTTACCAACTTTTAAAAGAGCATCAAAAAGTATATGTAAAAGAGAAATCCGGATATTATGTCAAAGGCGAACTTGCTATCTCTCATCATCCAATCGTTGCTGCCTACACACAGCGCAATCATTTATCCGAAATTCATCAAGTTCCGGCAGCATATCAGTTTTCTGTTTCGCTAATTGATCCAAATCTTCTACCTAATGCTTATTTTTCAGACTATGTTAAACGGGTATTCGATCTTTATCCTAAGGTACTCGGCACCTATGCATCTGTACAGGGAGATGAGGAACTACGCACGGCACTAGCAAATTATTTTGGAACCACTCATCGGTTTCAAGTAAATAGCGAAGAGCTTCTGGTCACATCTGGCTCACAGCAGGCCATTGATTTACTCGCTAAGATTTTCATTCGTCCTCGTGATGTTGTTCTAGTTGAACGACCTACCTACAGCTCCGCGATGGATACGTTTCGCCAGCACGGTGCTCATATAAAAAGTATCACCATTCATCCTTATGGTTACGACCTAGACGAAGTCGAGCACTGTATGAAGGTCTATAAACCACGTTTTTTTTATACAAATCCAACCTTTCATAATCCTACTGGTTACACCGTACCACCTTCACAGCGGAAAAAATTGGTCGCTCTCGCTGAGCAATATCACTGTGTCATTGTGGAAGATGATCCATTTCGGGATATTTATTTTTATGATGCACCGCCCTCCCCTATTTTCACCTATGATACGGATGGACACGTGGTGTATATTCGAAGCTTTAGCAAATACGTGTCTCCTGGTTTAAGAATTGCGGTCATTGCCTGTCGCATGCCTCTAATGAAGAGCCTATTAACAGCTAAATCACTTGCTGATAATGGGACTCCTTTATTAAATCAGAAAATATTTTTACATTATTTTTTATCACAGCGCCTACAGCTACACATTGCAAAATTACGAACGGCTTTATGGATGAGAAAAGAAGCAATGGAGAAAGAAATGACCCAATCAGATTGGTACTGGGAACAACCAGACGGAGGATTAAATTTGTGGGTACAGCTTCCAACATACGTATCAATGAAAACGTTACTCCAAAAAGCCCATGAGCGCTCCATTTCGTTTGCACCTGGACGTATTTTTGATGTTGATGGTGAATTTCACTCTTGGATTCGACTTAGCTATTCATATATGAATGAACGAGAACTACGAACGGGAATCGCTCAGCTGATCGCACTAACCAAACCAGAGATTTATGTATAATAGAAGGGAGGTAATCATAATGAGAAACTTCTTTTATCTACTAGGAGGCACGGTATACTTAGTAGGCTTGCTTTTTTTGCTTCATCTAGTCGGTACTGCTCAACTTTACTTCTTTAATGATAACTATCAATCTCTTTTATTTCCATTTTTTGCACTTTTTATCGTTGGACTGTATGTATCATTATCAAAACTTCTAAAACGGATGAAGCATCCGGGGAGTAGGCTTTCACTCGAACGTCCCCTTCTAAAGCTAGGGATATGTATACTGTCAATGCTTGCTGTATTAGTAGTACTTTACGTCCAAATGAGTCACGCATTTATTCTTATTGTCACAGTCATTGGATATATAACCGCTGTCGTCACAGGTTTTACGATGATGAAGCTTACCAAAAAAAGCGCTACGAATTAAGTAGTGCTTTTTTGATTAAGCAACGTCAACGTTTCATCTAATTTCTCCATAACCGCTTTGTCTTCTTTCGCCTTCATGAGCGCAATAATCGAATTTGTGCGATCAAAGCGAAAAGGTAAAATCACGCTCAACAAAACGGGGTATGTCTCCTTTTCAATGTTGTTTAGTGGTCGAATCGTTTCGTACCCCTGAACCAAGTCACTGCCTCGTTCTCCGTAATAGGCATGCAGCGATGCAAGCTCATTCACAAAAGCTTCATCTCCCGCAATGTTAAAGTCAAAAATCCCCACGATTTTCTCTGTTGAATCCACGACCATATTATATGGACACCAATCCCCTTGTATAGGTCCTCTTGGAAGTTCGTTCCACATCTTTTCAAGCATCCTTCTTTTTTCATGATAGACATCCGTTATCTGATATAAAAGAGACCCCTCATACCCATATGCTTTTGCGTTTTCTACTAGCTCTAAAAAACATTCGTAGTTTTCAGAAACTCCTTCATATGCAACACGTGCACCTTCCATTAACGTCCATTCACTGCTGTAGCCAAAAGAATAACCGCTTTGTTCGCTAATGACATGTTGCTCCGCTAATAACATCCCTAGCTGCTGAACAACTGCTTCTGTTACCTCACCTATTTCTTTTCCGTCTATGTATTCTTCTACACTAAATAACTGACTTTCTCCATTAAGGGATAAAAGGTAACTGTAACATCCTTCTCGATCTAACATTTTAGCAACAGGCATTCCTGCATCCGCTAAATATCGGTTGAATTCCCCTGATTTTTGAAGTTTGTCTTTCGTTGTCCAGCCGTCCTGATATCTTTTTACTACGTACCATTTTCCATCACACTGACATTGAATAATACTATTCTTCTTCGGTTGATCGCGTGTAACCCGAATCTGATTAACGGGATAAAGGTCGTATGCGTGTAAGATTTCTTCTATTAAATGAACGACTATGATGTCCCCCTCCACCTTATACTAATATTTTCCACATGCAATATTTTAACATAAAAGACTAAAAAAATGGGAGGTACTCTTTCAAAGAATACCTCCCATTTTTCAAACACTTTTTAATGCATCATAAATGCCATCTTCACCCGAAACAAGCTCAAATGCCTTTCCAATCGTTCCCTGCTCTTTTAAGCAAGCCACCGCTACTTTTGCCACATCAGCACGTGGAATCATTCCGACCTCTCCTTTTACGCGAAAGGCCGCTTGGATGTGTTCTGTTCCCTCACTGTCTAAAAGACCCCCTGGGCGAATGATCGTGTAATCCAATCCGCTCTTTTCTAAATAAGCGTCTGATTTTTCCTTCGCCTCTAAGTAAGGTTTTAAGAACGGAGGACCTTCTGCCGGACGATCCGCATAGCGAGAGCTAATTAAAATGAATCGCTCAATACCCTTCGCTTTTGCCTCATCCACCGCTTTTATCACACCTAGGTGATCAATTGCATTCACATCGTGACCGCCGCTACCTGCTGCGGCGGCGAAAATAACTGCATCAACATCTTCAAATGCATGTGTAATACTTTCTTCTAAATCAGCTACAACTGTCTCCA
The DNA here is from genome assembly GCF_022646885.1 of Priestia koreensis. Taxonomy (GTDB): domain Bacteria; phylum Bacillota; class Bacilli; order Bacillales; family Bacillaceae_H; genus Bacillus_AG; species Bacillus_AG koreensis_A. The sequence continues at coordinate 2,428,751 of NZ_CP061868.1, forward strand.
CTTCTCTAGCTTCAAAATAAGAGCGCTGTTCGCTTTTTCGAATCATAGCCTTTGGGTTGTATTCCGTGTGTTTCTGTAGTTCCTCAACGATTAACTTTCCAGTCTTTCCATTAGCACCTGCAACGAGAATCTTCATATTCTACTCCTCCTTTAATGATTTTGTATTGAATATCTGTTTCTATTCTTCTATTATGAAAGAAAAGAAAGTTTTTCAGCAACTGTTATGCTATGCCTAATGTGTCGATTACGAGGAGGGATTCGCTATGATTAAGCAAAAGCTCCATCAAGAAACGGCTCGTCTACTGATTCGTCCATATGAGACGTCAGATTATGAGAATTGGCTCACTCAGTATGAGAATCGCTTGCCTGCTCAGCATAAATATGACGAGGGAAAGCTCGATATGTCACCGTGTACAAAAGAATGGTTTGAGGAAATGATTCATAAGCAACAGCAAATGGCATTAAATGATGAAGCCTACGTATTTGGCGTATTTCACAAGCGAGATGGTACTCACATTGGCGTCATGGATATGTCTACGTTAATGCGAGATGATTTTCAGTGGGCACGAATTGGCTATACGATTCACAATCAATTCTGGGAACAAGGCTACGGAAAAGAAAGTGTGCATGGAACGTTAGAATTAGCTTTTCAGCAATTGCATTTCCACCGTATTGAAGCCCATATCAACCTCGACAACCGGGCCTCTATTAATCTAGCGAAAAGCGCTGGAATGAAGTTTGAATGCATTAGAAAAGCCTTTACGTATGAAAACAACCAGTGGGTGGACAATTTTGTTTATTACATTCAAAAACCATAAATACATATAACAAAAGGAGCAAATATGCGCACCCTCACATCGATGGGTACACATATTCGCTCCTTTCTATCTTTTATCTCTTCTTTGCAGACTGGGATAATAGGTACGGTTCTTCTGCGTCATAAGTGGTCTCCATTTTATCAACAAACCATTCATCCACAAGCTTCCCACCTAACATTCCACCGGCAAATCCTCCAATAGCCCCCTCTAAATGTCCATGTAGCTTACGGTTATATCGGTAGCGCTGCTCATTTAAAAGCATTTCTTCCATCGTGCCGTGCAAATAACTAGCAAGCTTTTCTTTATTTTTAAGCATCTGGTCTGCAAGAATAATATCACAAAATAACTCACGATCTCTTCTAAAGGAAGGGATATCTAGTTCTAATTCTAGCTCCACGCCTTGCCTTCGAATTGCTGCCTCTACTTTGATTTCTTTCACTCGTCCTTTTAAATCATCTGTGGGGGTAAAGATAAATCTTTGGTGGTGTCCATCAAAGTATCCTGAATGGCTAACCTCTTGGAATCCGAGTGCCTGAAATCCTTTGATAACCAAGGTAAATGGCTCTGCAGGTAACACGCGAATACTTTGCTTGTTCAATCGTTCTACTAGCCCTTCTATCTCCATGTTGGTTTTAAAGAAGAAAGACACGTTTCCTCGCGAAATGGGTAAGTTTTTGGGTAACTGATAAGAAAACTGAAATCCCTCTTTCTCCCCTGGCTTTATATGAAAGGATGCAGACAGTGGAATAGTCGCAATCCGATGTGGCTGCACTTGTCCATTTTTGAAATAAACTTGTATCCAAAATTCAACCTGAAGGTCTTTTATATGCTGTTCCATGCTCCCTCCTATCATTTTCACATGCCCCCGTACTTCTTCACCAAGCACGAATTCATGCTTATTCATATGTAAATCTACTTTTGCCGTACCAAAACCAATTTTCGCCATTACTTTTTTTAACACCTGTCCCCCTCCAATACTTTTGCTTCTCTCCTTATATACGGGTCATCTCCTCATTTTGTTTCAAAAATAAAGAATATTTATTCATTTTTTCAAAACAAGAGACTCTGCCTGTACGTATCAAAGCAGAATCTCTATTTTATGATGAATTCTCCGTTCCCTTCAGCCTAGTTATTCTGCGTCTTCCGCTAACCTCAAGCCACTAAACTGCCAGCGTTTTTCAGGCTGAAAGAAGTTTCGATATGTAGGTCGAATATGAGAAAGAGGTGTTGCACAGGAGCCGCCGCGCAAAACCATTTGATTACACATAAACTTTGCGTTATATTCTCCAAGAGCCCCGTCTAGCGGTTTAGAGCGAGGATACGGCGTGTATGGTGTTTGCGTCCACTCCCATACGTCTCCATATATTTTTTTAAGCTTTTCATTTTTAGATGAATGACAGCGTGGATGAGAGTAACCACTATCAGCGAAATTCCCCTCCACTTTTAAACTCTCAGCCGCATGTTCCCATTCTGCTTCTGTTGGTAATCGTTTTCCTTTCCACCTAGCAAACGCATCCGCCTCATAAAAGCTGACATGACAGACAGGCTCTTCAAGTTTTAACAGTTGCTCCCCAGATAGTGTATAAATCATCCATTTCCCCCACTGCTTTCTCCAATACAACGGTGCTGTCCAGCCCTCCCGTTTAACCGTTTCCCATCCATCTGATAACCAGTAGCTCGGATTTTCATATCCACCGTCTTCTATAAACGCGATATACTCTTTATTTGTGACAGGGTACGAAGCTAATCTGTATGGATCTAACCATACCTTATGCCTTGGGCGCTCGTTATCAAACGAAAAGCGCGTAGAATTACTTGTCCCAATCTCAACGAGCCCGCCGCGAAACGTAATCATTTCATTCGTAGTAGGAGCGGTCGGAGTATGATCAATCGTTTCTTTGTAAACAGGAAGAAGTGGGTTTTGGTAAAAATTAAATTTAATGTCGGTGAGAATGAGCTCTTGATGCTGCTGTTCATGGTTAAGACCGATTTCAACGAGCGCTTCAATATCTTTAATCTCTTCATGATTGCTCCCTAACAAAATCATCATATGGTGATCAACATAGCTTCGATAGCTATAAATTTCTTCTACCGTAGGACGCGTTAAAAGTCCGCGGTTTTGCCGTGAGTGAAAAGGACCCACAGATTCATAGTAAGAGTTAAAGAGATAATCATAGTTTGACTTAAATACTCGATAATAACTCATATATTTTGTTAAAACGAACGTTTCAAAAAACCAAGTTGTATGAGCCAAATGCCACTTGGTCGGACTAACATCCTCACTTGCTTGTATGGTAAAATCCTCTGTCTGAAGCGGATCGACTAGACGAAGCGTTGCTTGACGAATTAGATGAAAATGATGGGCCATACGGCTGGTAATTTGTGCTTTTATTTCTTGCATACTACTCATCTCCCTTACTTGTTCGTACCCGTATATCATTCACGTTTGAATCATGTATTTCAAACGTTTTTGCTTGTCAAAACAAGCGATTTCGAATTTTTTATGGAATGCCCCCCATTATCCAATAATATGTATCTATCCACATTTACCAAATTTAAACATAAAATAACAAAAAAACTAGAAAATAGAGATTATTTTCTAGTTTTTTACAAAATTCACATATAGGTTAGTATAAAACTGCCTGCGACCCCAAGCATCACGACTACAAAAGCAGGCACTTTTCCGTAAACCAACAGCCCGAAACAAATCAACGCAAGAGCAAAGTCATGCGCATTTGACACCGCGCCTACAAAAACAGGATCGTAAAGAGAAGCAAGCAAAATTCCGACTACAGAGGCATTTACCCCTAATAGAGCTGCCCGTACCCTTTTATTCCTCCGAAGCTCATTCCAAAATGGTAGAACTCCCATGACGAGGAGAAAAGAAGGTAAAAACATCGCAAAGGTGGCCAGCAATCCCCCGCTCCATCCTTTTACAACCGTTCCGAGATAGCTTGAAAAAGTAAACAGTGGTCCAGGAACTGCCTGAGCGGCACCGTAACCGGCAAGAAAATGTTCTTTGCTTAACAAGTGTGGGACGACTTCCTGTTGTAAAATCGGTAGAACAACATGTCCCCCACCAAATACAATGGCTCCTGCCCTGTAAAAGGTATCCATCATCTCAAACCAAATAGAAGAAGATTTCCAGCTTAGTAGCGGAAGGACCGCCAATAGGACAAAAAATAGGCTAAGAGAAATGATCGCTCCTGCCTTTGACTTGGAAAACGGAAGCTCCACCTCTTCCTCAACAGATTCCTGTCGATACATAAAGATACCAAACAATGCCGCAAGAAGAATCGTTCCTATTTGAACAAATGTGTAGGTCCATACTAATAGTACAACGGATGACCCAATGGCAATAGCCAAACGAGGACGATCAGGTGTAAGCGTCTTTCCCATTCCTAACACTGCTTGTGCGACTACGGCTACCGCCACAATTTTTAACCCGCTTATGATTCCTTCCTGTTGAATATTGTGTCCAGTTAAGAAGATCGCCGCTATCATTAATAATAGAACCGATGGCATCGTAAACCCAAACCATGAGATAACACCGCCGATCACTCCACCCCTCAGCATTCCAATTGATATTCCAACCTGACTGCTTGCCGGACCGGGCAGAAACTGACAAAGAGCAATTAAATCAGCATAGCTCTTCTGATCCAACCATTTTCGCTTTTGGACGTACTCGTGCTGAAAATAGCCTAAATGGGCAATAGGACCTCCAAACGATGTAAAGCCTAGCTTTGTTGATACAAGCCATATTTCAATCCAACGGCGCCATATCGGTTGATTCATAATTTTCACTCCTACCTTAGTATGTTCAAAATTGTATCATGTTTCGTTAAAGCTTCTATTGTAACTATGTAAAAAATTTGATAAGAATTTCATCTCTACTAGACAAAGAGTGTCGAATGACAGAACTCCCCTTCAATTTTTCTATCAATCGGGCTCTTCCCTATTCCTTTCCTCTATTATTTTCATATACTGCTAGAGAGAAAGGTGGAGATTATATGTGGAACCATCATCCGAAATACGAGTGTTGCTGCACCTGCAAGTGTCATTCTTGCAATAAATGTCACGAAGAGAAACACTGTCATTCTTGTGAGAATTTCTTTGTCAACCAACAGCCACACCGTTTTGAAAGCGTAGGCGGCGATTACTATGAAATTAAAGTGTATGGAAAAGATACGGTTGAAACAAAACGTATCCCAACAGAGGCTTTTTTTGATGACGAGCATTCTCATCATCATAGCCACTGCCATCACAAGCATCATCACGGATGCTGCGAAAAAAAATGCAAGGTTTATATCGTTTGCGAACCTAAACAACATTGCGGCTGTCATCACAAATCCCCGTGCCATCATCGCCTCTATTAATTTCTCTAATAAATAAACAAAGTTGGACAAACACCCAATCAGTTTACTAGTTTTGACATAAGATAAATAGAGTAAAGGAGGGATAATCAAAATGGGATATCATTATGAAGACCCTTATCAACAAGAGGGGCGTCATGGCGGAGGGGACTATGGTCGCGGAGGTCACGGATGTGGATGTGGATGCCGCCACAGACGTTGTTGCCGACCGCGCTGTTGCTTTAACCCTTGCTGGTTCTTTTGCTGCGGTGGATGTAGAAGACGTTACTATTAAGTAAAAGAAGGGCGTATTCAGTCATGCTGAATACGCCCTTTTCGCTATTTTAATTTTCTCTTTTTTCGTACTGCTATAATTAAGTAAACGACGATGACTAGAATTGCCACAATTGCGATTGGCTGTGTATATTTGCTCGCCACATCACCAATATCACGCCAGTGGCTGCCAAGCTTAATGCCTAGATAAATAAATAAGATGGACCACGGAACGATTGCTACCGTTGTGAGTATCGTAAAACGTGCAAACGACATTCTAGCAATACCTGCTGGAATTGAAATAGCATGGCGAACGACCGGAATAAAACGAGCGGTCAAGACAACACCTGCTCCGTATTTTTGAAACCATCGTTCAGCCATATCCAGATGATGTTTTCGAATCAATAAAAATTTTCCGTACTTCTCTAGGAACGGGCGTCCACCCCAATAGCCGATCCAATATAAAAACCATTGCGCGATTACACCACCAATGGTTCCCGCAATGACGGCTCCTACAATTGTAATTGTTCCTTGCGAAACCATGTACCCTCCGTATGCGAGAACAATTTCACTCGGAATGATCTCAACCATTAGCCCAAGGGCAATTCCAAGATACCCTAAATCCATTAACCAATTTAAAAGTGATGACACAATTGAACTCATATGTACTGTTCTTCCTCCCTGCCCGCTCTATGTGATTAGGCACAATTGCTGTAACCGATTTACGGTTCACAATACTTTTTACTATAATCCATCTGAAGCGTTTCATCAATACATATCCTATTGACGAACCAAAAATAAGAAAAGCGTACCTTCAAAGTGAAGATACGCTTCTATCTTATGTGATCATTATGAACTACGTATGAATTAATATACGCCTACAGCATCAAAAGCTTTTTTAACAGCCGTTACTTGAGCGCTCGTAGATCCGTAAAGATCTGTTGCTGCCTGTGTTGCCGCAGCACGAAGCTGACTGAAGTTAGAGTTAGCTGTTAAATACGTTGTTAACGTACGGTAGAAGATTTTTCCTGTTGCTGCTGTACCGATACCACTTACTGTCACCCCGTAATGAGTGCCACCTTGGCTGATTAAGTAAGCAGCTTTGTTGATAATGCTGCTGTTCGTATGAACCCCACCATTATCCTGCGTACCCGTATAGCGTTTAGAATAGTGATCAGGATCACCATACTTCGCTGGGTTAGACATAGAGCGTAGAGAATCACCAGCAGTACCTGGTGTGTACACATCTTCACCTAATTCCCAATCAGGATTGCGGTTATCATAGTACTCTACTAATGTACCAAAAATATCAGAAAGTGATTCGTTGATCGCACCAGATTCATTTTGATACGTTAAGTTTGCCGTATATTCAGTTACGGCATGCGTTAACTCATGAGCTACTACATCAAGTGCACCTGATAATGGACGGAATGTGTAGCCATCACCATCTCCGTATACCATTTGGTAGCCGTTCCAGAACGCATTGTTATAGTTTGTGCTGTAATGAACCGTTGATTTAATTTGAGCATTGTTATTGTCATAGCTATAGCGACCAAACGTATTTTTATAGTAATCATACGTTACACCTGCATAGTAGTGAGCATCTACTGCTGCTGGGTCACCAAACACAGAGCTTGTGCTTGCGAAGATTGATCCAGGCAAGCTTGTGCGATAGTTTCCAGTATACGTATAAATTCCGTTTCCTCTTGTCGTATCTTGTAACGTGTAGTTCGTAGAATAAAGCGCTTTAAGAGATTTTGTATCGCCTAATACACCTTTTCCGCTACCTGTTACCGCAGTAGCCGTGTCGATTTTGTTGTATTTATCAATGACGTTACCTGTTACCGCATCTACTGCATAAATCCAGTTACCTGCGCTTGGCGCTAAGTAATTTAATTTTACTACGTACGCAAGGCGTGGTTCATCGTCTTTTACATAGATTGATAGCTGAGCAGATGGCGCCACTTCATATGTAGGAGCGGAGCTAACTTCAGTTTTTACTAGATCCGCTTTTGCCTTTTCAATTGCTTGAGCGTTATCTAATTTCGTTTTTGCTTTTAAAGCTGGTTTTTTATCTAAATTCGGTGCAAGTTCTCCAACGAAGGACGTTAACACCCCGTCTTTATTTACATGAGCAGTTGCTGTTGATCCGAACACTGGAATTCCACGGTAGTACTGTTGAAGTCTGAAGTTCGTGAATCCAAGGTCATCCTTTTGCTCATCAATTACTTTTAACGATTTTTTTGCGATTTGAGAATCAAGGTTTAATTTCGCTTTGTTCTCTTCTACGAATTGATAAACAAGGCTTTCTTTGTTGCTTGCCGCTTTGCTGTTAAGATGACCTGAGAAGAATTGAGCATTTCCGGTTTCTTTGTTGTAGTTCACTTTCACATCTTCTTTTGGTGCTGCTAAAACGTTAAATGGAATAATTGCCTGCCCTACTAAACCTGCTGCCAATCCTAAAGTTACGAGTTTCTTTTTCACTTTCATCATCCTTTCGTTTGTGATAGGAAAATCATAGCATCAAATAGAATTTTGCGGTATTGAGAAAAAATCGAAAAATTTTGATGAAGAAAAACCTTATTTTAGACAAATTTCTAAATTCTATAGGTCGAAGGAATCGATTCTATCGCGAATTTGAAAGATATTTCTGATTTTTCTGTTTTATTTAGTGAATAAAATAAAAATTATGTTGTGGAAATTTTAATTTACTACCGAAAAAATGCATATTTTTATGTCGTGAAAACAAGGATCATGCTTCTTTTCTTCGAAAAAGAGCTGTTAAATGACAAATTTAATCATATGAATAACAACTATAAATTCCAAAAAATAGATTTTTTCAAAAAGTGTCTAAAGCAGAAAAGAGGGAGAACCACTAAATGGCTCCCCCTCTTACCGCTTTATCATTTTAACGTCGCACCTAAAAATTTCTATTCCCTTATTCCATACTGCATCTCTTGTTGACCCACTCTCATTTTCACTGCGATACGATGAAAAAGAGCTCAGAAAACGTCATCATTCGATGTATAGGCCTCACTTGTTACCAAAATTACCTGAAAAGTTCTGCACTACTGCTTGTATTTCAGCTAATTTCTCTGGTTTTAATAGGCTCATCATCTTTGGGACAAAGGCTTGAATATCTTCCTGTGAAAAGTTCCCTTCATCTTGTTTCTTGAAGTTTTCTAACAGAATTTCTCTAGCTTCGTCTTCTTTTCCCTCTTGAACTCTTTGTAAAATAAAACCTAAAAACATTTCTTGCCCTTGTTTGTCCATTTTTAGTAGCTCCTAATGAAATCATAATGTAACACTCCATTGTGTTACTTGAAATTCTACCATCATAAAGGGTATTGTCA